>CAZAMY010000762.1:0-1507 GCA_964485995.1 uncultured Sediminispirochaeta sp. | reverse complement strand
ACGTTGTAGCCGCGGCAGCAGATCTCCCCCTGCTCGCCGGCAGCCACCTCGGAGCCATCCTCTGGGTTGATAATCTTCACTTCAATCCCCGGCAGCTTAGTGCCGACAGTGGACACCCGGCGCTCCACCGTGTCGTCCACACTAGTCTGGGTGAAGACCGGCGAGGCCTCGGTCAGGCCGTAGGCTATGGTCATCTCGCTGCAGTGCATATCGTTGATCACCCGCCGCATCACATCTTCGGGACAGGGCGAGCCGGCCATAATGCCGGTGCGCAGCGAGGACAGGTCGAACATATCGAACATCGGATGGTTCAGCTCGGCAATGAACATGGTTGGTACGCCGTACAGAGCGGTACACTTCTCTTTCTGCACCGCCGCCAGCACCCGCAGCGGGTCGAACTCCTCCAGCATCACCAGGGTTCCCCCGTGGGTCAGCACCGCCAGCACGCCGAGCACTATACCGAAGCAGTGAAACAGCGGCACCGGTAGGCAGAGCCGGTCGCCGCTGGTAAACCTCTGCCGCTCGCCGATGCTCCAGCCGTTGATGAGGATGTTGCTGTGGGTCAGCATCACCCCCTTCGGGAAACCGGTGGTCCCGGAGGTGTACTGCATATTCACCACATCGTCACAGGCAATTGAATCGCGCATCCCGTTCAACCGTTCGCTTTCGGAGTGAGCGCCGAGCAGCATCAGCTCGTTGGTATTGTACATGCCCCGGTGCTTCTCCTGCCCCACGTAAATAACACTCTTGAGGAAGGGATACTCGCTGCTGTTCAGGTGGCCCCGCGGGTCACTCCGCAGCTCCGGCACCAGCTCGTAGATGGTGGAGATGTAATCCACATCCCGGTAGCGGTCAACCAGGGCTAGGGCCTTCATATCCGACTGCTTCAGCACATAGGCCAGTTCGTGGGATTTATAGGAGGTGTTCACCGTCACCAGCACCGCCCCGATTTTGGCCGTAGCGAACATGAAGGTCAGCCAGTCAGGCACGTTGCGGGCCCAGATACCCACATGATCACCCGGTTCGATGCCGATGGACAGCAGCCCCTGCGCCAGGTCATCAACACGGCGGTTGAACTCGCCGTAGGACCAGCGCAAACCACGGTCAGGGTACACCACAAAGTCCTGCTGCGGGTTCTCGGCCACCTTTTTTTCAAAAAATCGATTTATCGTTTCAGTAGAATTCAACATACAGTTTTTCGCCCCGCTTACATGGGAGTGTAGATAACCGCCAGGATGCGCGCCTCTTCGGAACCGGCGGTGTGCACGTAGTGGGGAACCACCGAGTCGTAATAGATGCTGTCGCCGGCGTTCAGATTGTAGATCTCTTTACCGTAATGCACACGAATCGACCCGTCCAGCACGTAAATAAACTCCTCACCCTCGTGCTCGGAGAGGTTCAGCTCCTTCTCCTCGCCGGGCCGCACGGTGATAACAAAGGGCTCCATATGCCGGTCCTTCTTTTCAGCGGCCAGCGAAAAGAAGTCGAGACTGCTCTGGTCGGAGAC
>CAZAMY010000761.1:0-1513 GCA_964485995.1 uncultured Sediminispirochaeta sp. | reverse complement strand
CTGGCAGAGGAGGCCGCATCGGCGGCAGCCTGTCCGGTTGCCGAACTGGCGGCATCGGCAGCACCTTCGAAGACAACTCCCGGCAGCTTGACAGCACCGGTCCATACTTGCGAAAGCCCCTCTTCGCCTGGATTTAACCAGCCTTCGGAGATATGCTTTATACCTTCGAAAAGCCACTTTCCACCCAGAAAGAGCCTCAGCGGAACCGCCCAGTATACAGGAATCTTATATGCGAGGTGTTCGCCGATAAATGAGCGGCGCTCTTTGATAGTGAAAAACTCGTGCTGCAGGTAGCGCCATACTGCATTTATGCCGGCAATACCGAACAGGTAGTGCAGGTTGATCATGTGTTTCATCGCCATTGCGAAGATCCCCGACATCGACATACCGACTACATGCGCAACCCCGTAACGACCGCCGATACTTACCATAAAGCCGTGGTAGTTCGGCTTGAACTGGCTGCGTTTTTTCTCTTCGATATCGGCAATGATGTTCTCTGCAGCAACTTCACCGGTCTGAAGGGCAGTCTCTACAATCTGCGGAACTACCTTTTCATCATGCAGATACCAGATGATATCCCCAACCAGATAGACGTTCGAGTGATCGACCGACTTCATTTCCTCATCTACAAGTATTCGGCCGCGTTCTCCGACTATGTAGCGTTCCTCTTCCTCTAAGCGGCATCCCGACATACCGTGGATACCCTCTGCGGATGCGTACGAGCATTCTCCCTTAGCAGTCTGGCCTTTGGTAAGGGGAATCCGGGCAGAAAACTCGGATCCGTGAATACCACAGGTCCATATGAAGGTGTCGGTGTCGATACTCCGTTCGTCGGAAAGGTACACAGAGGTGGCATCAGCACCGATAACCGGCGCTTCGGTCATGATTTCCGCGCCCTTTTTCTTGAGATACCGTTCGGCCTTTTTTTGCATCTTCGGAGGAAGAATCGGCAGAATGGTATCGAGGGCTTCGACGATCATGACCCGGACTTCATGCTCCTTGAGGTGGTACTCACGGCAAAGGGTCTCTTTACGTTCGAGAATCTCGCCGGCAAGTTCTACACCGGTGAAGCCGGCTCCGGCAACCACAAAGGTAAGCATCCGGCGCCGTTTTTTCTCATCCGGTTCGCGGGCGGCTTCTCTAAAACGGTCCTCGATCTGGCTGCGCAGTCGCATTGCGTCGTCAAATGACCAAATGGTAAAGGAGTTCTCCTGCACACCGGGTATATCAAAAAATTCAGGTGCACCACCGGCTCCGATTACCAGGTAATCGTAAGTGTAGCTGCGAAGACCGGATTTCAGAGTGTTATTATCAAAATCGATATCAGTAATGGTATCGGTCACCAGATTAACATCGGTACCACCGAAAATGCGTTGAAAGCTTACCTGAACCGAGTCCGGCTCTACTCTCGAGCCGGCCACCTCATGCAGCTCTGTCATGAGAGTATGGTACGGATTTTTATCAATAAGCGTAATCTCTACATTCGGGTTGCGCTTGTACTTCTTGTAGAGCT
>CAZAMY010000760.1:0-1520 GCA_964485995.1 uncultured Sediminispirochaeta sp. | reverse complement strand
AATAATGTCGTTTTTGATCGTGGCAACAAACACCCGCTGTCCGTCGGGGCTGTACTCGATATCCCAGATGTTGCCGGAGTTTGGCAGGACTTTGTCGCGCTTGTACTTATCGTTTACATCCCAGAAAAAGAGGCGCTCGTCGTTTCCGCCGGTTACAATCGTATTTCCATCCGGCGACCAGGCCAGCCCCCAGGCTATCTTGTCATGACCGCGACGTTGCTCTGTGTTTTCCAATCCATTCGTAGACAAATCGGCGATATAAAGAGGGTAGATTTTCTTCCACTGCTGTGACCCTTCATCATAGATCTTTTCAAGACCAGTCAAAGCAATTCGTTGTCCCTTAGGCCCAATTTCCACATTCAGAATCGAATATTTATTGGGTTTCTCTATAAACCCGGGAGCTAAATCCTCTTGTAAATACCACGAGCGGATTGTGCCGTCCATCGCAGTTGAGTATCCGATTTCACTATTATCGCTTATTGTTACCGTATTTATTTCGCCACTGTGGCCTCTGAAGACTCTCAGCAACTCGCCGGTTTCTGCATCCCACACCCGAACTGTAGTATCTTTTCCTCCTGACAATATCTGCTTACCATCGGGAGAATAAGCTACACTGAACACTGCTTCGGCATGTCCTCTCAATAAATGTACCTGTTCGCCACTCGGTAGTGCATAAACCCGTACAGCACCGTCTCTACAACCGGTAACTACGTGTCGGGCTCCGGGACCGAAACTCACGGAATACACATCGTCAGGATGGCCTTCGAGAACTCCGAGTTCCTCTGTAGTTGAGGCATTCCAAATACGAACGGTATCATCCATGCTTGCGGAGGCCAGATATTTACCGTCTGGGGAGAGATCCATGTCTAATACCTGGTCTGTATGCCCGTGCATAATAGTTTTTGCAGTAAAACCGAACTCTTCCGCATATTTATATGATGCGCATGAAAAAAGAAAGACTACCGCAATACTTAGAATGAGCGAAAGCCTAGTAATATCTTTAAGTTTCATTTTGTTCTCCTCACAAGGTAAGATACCACACTGTAGCAAATTTTTCTGCCGACACCAATGCCGCCAAACTATACAGAAGAATCATTTGGACAAAAGAAAAGCCCCGGCGAACCGGGGCTTATAAATTAGCTCTATTAAATAGTGACTAAACGACTACTTAGAAGCTTACAGTTACGTCGAAGGTCACACGACCACTCTCGGTATCATCACCAGCATCGCTTTCAGTAAGAGCTTCGTTGGTGTAGTCAAGGGTAAAAACAGTGTTGTCAAAACCGGTAAAAGCTGCTGCCATTTCAACACCAACTCCAAGGTCAACAACTTCGTTGCTTCCATAACCACCATTGATGTACGGTTTGAGACCATTCATGTCATAGCTGGCTTCAGCATCTACATCCCAACCCATATCATGGTCGTTTGCATCCAGGTAGTTCATCATGTCAACCAAGCCAACCTTAACCTCGGAAGCGAGACCGGGCATAAAACCATTGTCTGCTGTTTCGGTAAATACG
>CAZAMY010000759.1:0-1521 GCA_964485995.1 uncultured Sediminispirochaeta sp. | reverse complement strand
CTGACCATGATCAGCTTGCGCTGGAGGTCCTCCTCCAGGTAGGCGCTGATGGCCGTTCGGAAGCGTGAGAGGAACCCGGTATCGACCCCTTCCGGAGCAATGATGGAACCACCCACCGACAATACTTTTACTCTATTCGACTGCATGATAGGTACCCGCCTTTTTAATAGAATCAATATTATGTGGGAGTCGTCTTTTCTTGACGATATAATCGACCAGTAAATACAGAGCGTAGGGAATCAGAGCCATTAGCCAGTAGCCGACGGTCTGGAACACGACGAAGTAACCGCCGATTTTGTAGTTGGTAAAGGGCATGCTGAGTACCCGCCATGAATACACGTTCAGATTGAGCGCTTCGGTCAGAAAGCCCACCGGGGTCACTACGATCAGCATACTCAAAAAGAAGGCGCTGGTCTGGTGCATACGGGCCTTCTGGAACAGTTCGATGCCGATGAGAAGACTCACCTTGTGGTACAACAGCGCCACCGCCCATTCGAGCAGGTACTTGCGCAGATCGTCGCTGCTGTCGTAGTGCGGATACTCCCAGTACCCCAGGTACATTCCCAAGTGGTCGATTACCACGCAGCTGAGCAGCAGAATTAGTGAAAAAATGATAATGTCGCGCCCCCGCCAGTTGGCGAACAGGCTGGTCGCAGCAATGGCATTGTAAAGCGCCAGCAGAATCACGAACATGCCCAGAGAGAAAAGAGCGTAAAAATAGGGCAGGTCGAGAATTATATTCTGATAAAGTGCGATTGTCAGAATGAAAATGCCCATGATGAGGAATATACTTCGGGTTCGCGATTCATCGCTCTTTATCCGATTCATAGTCAATAATGTACACCAGCTGCGCGTATCACACAAGGGATGGTGGACGTAAAGCGTATTGGTGCGTATACTTACCGGTGCATATGATACGCCGTATATTGAGCCGACTTTCGAGAAAGAAACCTGAAGAGGGAGACCTCCTCGAGGAGAAGTGGCACTCTAACTTTTCAGTGTTGAAAAAGAAGCGCTTCACCGAGGAGCAGACCGAAGCATTCAGTGCCCGGCGTTCCCACGGAGCGTTTCGCCTGCATCTGAAGCGCAGCAACCTATTTGCCTGGGCTCTGTTTTCACCCTACCGGTATCATAATTTTGTGGCTGCCGCCGAACTTCGGATTGCTCCGGACAACGGTCATTCGGCCGCCGGCTTCTTATTCCGCTATATAAATGCGGAAAACTATTACTACGCACTGGTTTCCAACCGGGGCTTCTTTCGTTTCGATGTAGTCTTCAACGGTAATCCGAATCCCCTCATTCCCTGGCTGGAGGTACCACTGCCGGAAGCCAAAGACTCCTTCAACTTCAGAATAATCGCGCACAACAACTCGTTTTCATTCTATCTCGACACCCAGTGGATTGCCGAGATAGACGATGAGTCTTTCGACACCGGAACCTTGGCGTTTGCCGGACAGAATTACGGTGAAAAGGAGCAGGCCGATTTCGCTCTGGAGCGGATGATGCTGGAGGCGCGTCCGG
>CAZAMY010000758.1:0-1526 GCA_964485995.1 uncultured Sediminispirochaeta sp. | reverse complement strand
TCACCGGTTTTCCACTCGCCCGATATGAGTCGTAGACGCTGCTCTCGGGTAATAGGCAAAGCGCCAGCGATGCCCGTCTTCCCTGCGCTCGATCAAGCGGCCCAGCTTGTCGTAGTTGTAGGTGGTAGTGCGCCTGTCGACGTTGGTTACAGAAAAGGACGGGGAGCAATATAACAAATAAGACGAAAATTCCTAAGTCTAGAATCAACATCTTCTATCCCAGGAATTGTGATGATAATCTTATATTCTCTTTTCTTTTTTAATCTCAAAGAAAACAAATCCCAGTAAAGTGTATTGTCTTTATACCTTCCATATTGGAAGGGAAGATCATCGTATTCTGCAATCTGCTCTCCGGTCTGTATATCTTTAATAATGAAATTAAACTCTTTGGAAAATTCATCTGTAGTTGCAGAGGTAATTACTTTATCTTCATTATCGCTGTCTATTTCTGGAAAATGAAATGCAACTCTGTATCTGGAAGAAGACTTTCTGGGAATTAATGAATACTCATACTCCCGCTTATCGGTTTCAATTTCCATATCCTCTACTAAAGCAACAATCTCGTAATTGTACTCCTCCATCCATCTTTGCTCCTCTTCCGATATTTCCTCAGTACCAAGACTCCACATAATTGTTATACTCCATAGAAAGTATATTGTCAAAATCATATTCTTTTTCATTGTCAACCTCACGCTCCTATCAACGAGTTCATCTCAAAACTTCTTTATTCCAGCCAGGGGCCCAGCGTGATGGAGTAAAATCACTACCAGCTTCCCTTACCACACTACCAATTAGTGAATTACTATTACCACTTTCATCATTTAACTCAGGTATTGCCTCGTATGGTACTGACCCATCATAAGAATCAGCGGCTTCCTCAAGATTTGACTTAAACTCTTCGGAGCTCATTCCCTCGGGGATAGGAAGTGTATCCCTAGTGGTTATCGATTCAGGTCTAGATTCCTCTGATCGTTCTAGAGTTCCCCATCTGAAGGATGACTTTTCACCTGTCCCTACTCTTCTATTGGGAAATCCCTCTACAAGAACCCTTTCTCGATTTGTTTCAAAATTCTCCTCAACAATAGTCGTGTGTTGAGCGGCATTGAACGGATCAATTTTCGTATAACCTACATAAAATTCATACTTATCTGTTTTGTTCTCACCGGATTCCGTCGCCATCAATCCCCATAGATCAACGTAATTCACCGGATCCCCGCCCACATAGGCGTACCAGTTCCAGCCGTCCTTGATCGGGTCCCGGCTCATAAATCGCCCGCTATCGGCATCGTACCACCGCGCCCCATAGTAGGTCAGTCCCGTCGCTCCGTCCCGCTGCTTGCCGGTAAAGCCAACAGTATTGTATGGATCAAAAACCCCGGCCATCGCCCGTCCGTAGGCGTCCCAGGCGTAGCGGGCGATAGGCTCCCCGTGCCTGTCGGTAATCACCACCGGACTGCCGAAACGGCCTGAGTGGTAGTACATCAGCCCGCCTTTGGTATGCAGAAAGCCCTCCGGTCCCGGCTCCC
>CAZAMY010000757.1:0-1528 GCA_964485995.1 uncultured Sediminispirochaeta sp. | reverse complement strand
GCGCTCCAAGATGGAGGCTCTTAAGCAGGCTTCTTACAAACTGGCCGAAGAGGTGTATAAGCAAACCGGCGGACAGGACCAGGATGGTGCTGCCGGCGCAGCCGGAGGCGCTGATGCTGCAGGAGGTGATGGCGGCCAGCAGGCCGGCGGAGCCCAGAGCGCAAGTGATGAAAACGTTGAAGACGTAGACTACGAAGTAGTAGACGAAGACGAGAATAAAAGCTAAAGGGTGAGTTGAGCTGTGGCTAAACGAGACTACTACGAAGTCCTGGGGGTGCCGAAAGGCGCCTCCAAGGATGACATCAAAAAGGCATATCGAAAGCTCGCAGTCAAATATCATCCCGACCGTAATCCGGATGATTCCAAAGCTGAAGAGCTGTTCAAGGAAGCATCCGAAGCGTATGAAGTGCTCAGCGATGACAAAAAACGGCAGGCCTACGACCAGTTTGGTTTTGCCGGTGTCGAGGGCATGAGCGGCGGTGGCCAGGGAGGAGCACAAGACTTCTCCTCGGCCTTCCGCGATTTTGAAGATATTTTCGGTGATTTTGGCGACATCTTTGGCTCCTTTTTCGGAGGCGGTGGCGGCGGCGGTCGCCGGCGCGGGTCCTCGCGGACCTCAGCGCAGCGTGGAGCCGATCTGCGGTACAATTTGGACATTTCTTTCAAAGATGCCGTCTTTGGAACGAAAGTAGAGATCTCCTACGAACGGCATGTGACCTGTCCCTCCTGCGGAGGAGGCGGTGCCGAATCCGGCAGCGGGCGTAAAGTGTGCCCAACCTGCGGCGGCAGCGGACAGGTTCGTCGCAGCTCCGGCTTTTTCTCGATTGCATCTCCGTGCCCGACTTGTAACGGAGAAGGTCACATTATCGAGAATCCCTGCGATATGTGTAACGGCAACGGAGTTATTTCGAAGCCACAGAAACTGAAGGTAACCATACCTCCGGGTATCGAAAGCGGTAAGCGCATCAATATTCCCGGACAGGGGGATGCCGGACCGAACGGCGGGCCGGCCGGAGATCTGTTCGTCTATGTGCGGGTTAAGCCGCATGAATACTTCGAACGGCACGGAAATGATATCTACTGTGTAATTCCGATCACCTTTACTCAGGCGGCCCTCGGAGCGGAGATCATGGTGCCGACGCTGGAGGGAAAGAAGGTCAAAGTAAAAGTGCCATCCGGAACCCAGAACGGCAAGATCTTGCGGTTGAAGAGCGAGGGGGTACCCCACCTTCACAACAGTAACCGCAGGGGAGATCTCTACATTAAGATCCGAGTGGAAGTGCCTAAAAAGCTCTCTTCCCGGGGAAAAGAGCTGCTGAAGGAGCTTTCCGAACTCGAAGGTGAGAACCAGAGTCCCTCCCCGGTACCGCTGGCCGAACTGGGAGCGTGATACGCGCTATTGAATATATCAACCGCCGGTCTATCATCGATCGGCGGTTTTTTTATTCCGCAGCCAGACTCAATTTTATGCGGGGTGGTGTCCGATAAAGGGAAAATAGGAGTACACATGCAGAATAAGAAAATACTA
>CAZAMY010000756.1:0-1530 GCA_964485995.1 uncultured Sediminispirochaeta sp. | reverse complement strand
AATGATGGCCTTCTAAGCCGTAGGTCGCCCGTTCGAGTCGGGCTGGACGTAATAAGCGAGAATTGACCGTAAGGTCAGTTCTCGCTTTTTTTAAACAGAGGATTCGATCCGAACGAACACCGAGCGGTAGCGAGGAAAGGCGCACAGGAGTGCGCCGCCAGTGAGTGAGGCGACACGATGTCGCCGACTGGAGGGCGAATCCTGCTGGACGTAATAACTTCCTCAATGGTATATTACATATATGCCTTCGGTAAAAGGGATATCAGGACCATATCGATTTTTCTTCTTCAGCTTTGACTGTGAAGAACCAAGGCATATCCATGTACAGCATGAAAATAAAGTATGCAAGTTTTGGCTTGAACCGATTCTCTTAAGTACGAATCATGGATTTTCTCCCCACGAACTAAACAAAATACGTAATTTAATTCGAAAAAACGAAAGTAAGGTAGTGGAGGCTTGGCATGAGCACTGTGAATAATGTAGAACCCAGGATAAAAGAGGTGCAAATTACTGAGGACGAGATTATTGCCTCCCTTGTTGACGGTCGCACTATAAGTGTTCCCCTCACTTGGTCGTGGAGATTATCAGAGGCCAAAGAAGAACAAAGAAACAATTATGAACTTATTGGTGATGGAATTGGAATTCATTGGCCGGATGTGGACGAGGATATAAGTGCACAGGGTATGTTGACGGGTACTCCTGCAAAACCCCCTAAGCAGAAGGTATAATTCCGCACTACTTGAGAGAACAAGTTAAGAAGAGTAATCATCCTAAACATAATCCAAATTCACATCAATTTGTCGCAACGTATATGATCTATATGATAAATACCAGCTTTGAAGCCCAGAAAGGTCACCATACACCACAAATATATCCAATAGAGGTGTAATGATGGCCTTCTAAGCCGTAGGTCGCCCGTTCGAGTCGGGCTGGACGTAATAAAGCTGAATGGGCCGCAGGGTCCGTTCAGCTTTTTTATCTTTAGAGAGCCCAGGATTCGATCCGAAGGAGCGGCGCGAGCCGGCGAGCGCAAAATGCCATGGACGGCATTTAGCGACGGAGGCAGCCCGGAGGGAGCTGGCAGGAGGGCGAATCCTGGTGGAAGGAAAGATCTCGCCTGATGTCGAGTGATCTCTGCCTACAAGTACATGTATTGGGCGTGCATTTGAATGCTTGAGAATAAGGGAGCCCTCCTCTCGCAAGTTTCCTTAGCCTCCTCTATCGTCTTTCCTTGACCGTTTGCACCGGGAACCTCCGAACAAATTGCCCAATAAACGCCTCCCGGAGCTTTCTCAATGATTGCCGTCAGTTCACCTTTCATGTTTCTTCCTCCACCTATATTATAAACAGTGACTTGGGTCTTTTGTCTCGATTGAAAGCTTGATTGCCACCAACCATAGGAGACACACGCCCTTCGGAGTTACTACAGAGTTACCACACTTTGTAACGAAAAAAATATCTCTATGAGAGACGGCTTCATTGGAGTACCCAATTCTACTTAATACCCTAAAGCGAGCATCATCTTGAAAA
>CAZAMY010000755.1:0-1533 GCA_964485995.1 uncultured Sediminispirochaeta sp. | reverse complement strand
GATTCTCCGGAGTGACTGGAGTTCAGACGTGTGCTCTTCCGATCTCGGCGGAGCTTGTATACGGGGTGCCGGCGACCAGCGTAGTGCCGCCGCTGCGGCGGATCGGCTCCCGGGGTCGCGATCTGATCTTCAGGCTGGCTTTCGGCCGGCCCGCAGCCGGGATCCGGCCCACCAGCTTCCGGGCTTTCCGCCGCGAGCTGATCGAAGGGCTATGTCGTGACCACCGCGGCTTTCTCTACCTCTCGGCCGAGTTTTTTCGCGCCGGAGCGCGCATTTCCCAGCTGCCGGTTCAGTACGATTCGGCCCCTGTACACCCGCTGCGTTATCCCCTCTGGAAACTGCTGAAGGTATTCGCCGGTCTTGCACTGTATATTCCGGTTTTTCCCCGCTTCCTACGGGTGCTTTTCGGCGGAGCAAAGTGGGAAGTGGCTGAACTGGTGAACTTTCCGGGAATCTCCGGTCCCGCGAAGGCCGGCGTAAAGGGGCCTGAGAGGGCCGCTCGATGAAGCTGCTGATAGTCGGCGGGGGGCAGGGGCAGCTGCGGGCCATCCGTCGGGCCCGGCAGGCAGGCCTCGAAACGGTGGTTTCGGACATGAACCCCCAGGCAGCGGGGGCTGAACTGGCCGCTGCTTTCGCCCGGGCCGACACCTTCGATGCCGCCGCAACCGCCCGGGTCGCCCGCCGGCACGGGGTGGACGGCATCGCCACTCTGGGAACCGACCAGCCGGTGCTGACCCTTACCCGGGCGGCTGCCGAACTGGGGCTGCCCCATAGCCTGTCGGTAGAACAGGCATTGGCACTGACCAACAAGCGCTACATGAAGCGGTGGTTTGACAACTGCGGGATCCCGCACAGTCCCTACCGTATCGTCGAGGCCGGTTTCCGGCCGGAGCAGCTGGAGGGCCTGCGGTCGCCGCTGGTGCTCAAACCGGTCGACAGCCAGGGGCAGCGCGGAGTCGTCCGCCTCGAATCGGCCGGGCAGGTCGCCGACTACCTGCCGCAGACGCTGCGCTACTCCCGCGACGGTTATGCAGTGGTGGAGGAGTTTTATCCGGGGCAGGAGATCACCTTCAGCGGGTGGGTCCGCAACGGGCACATGTACCCGCTGACCGTAACCGACCGCCTTACCAAGCCCTTCTACCCCCACATTGGCGTATGTATCGCTCACACTTACCCCAGCCGCTGTTCCGCTGAGCATGGTGCGGAGATTGTGGATATAAGCCGGCGGATTGTCGAAGGGTTCGGCATCCGGCAGGGGCCGCTCTACTTTCAGATGCTCATCGGCCCCGAAGGCGTACGGGTAAACGAAGTTGCCGCCCGCATCGGCGGAGCCTACGAAGATGAGTTCATACCGGCCCTGACGGGTATCGACATCGACATGCTCAACTTCGGCGAAGCCCTCGGCCGGCCCGGCTGTTTCGACTCCGCGGACACCGCCGCCCTCGAGGCCTACCAGTACCCCGCCTCCGGAGCCCTGGCAGTGCTGCTCTTCTTCACCGAAGCGATGCAGGTAGCCTCGGTCGGCCCGGAATC
>CAZAMY010000754.1:0-1534 GCA_964485995.1 uncultured Sediminispirochaeta sp. | reverse complement strand
TGCTCGCTGCGGTTCGCTTACACTTACTTCTAGACCGTAACGCTTCGCAATTGACTCTTCCAGGCTAGATCCTAGAGCTTTCAGCTTGCCGGGATCAAAATCGCTTCCGCCGGAAAAGTCAAGATCCTCGCTCAATCTGGGGGAACCGTAGCAATCTCTCAGGCACGTGCCGCCAATAAAGGTAAGCTCTCTCAGAAAGCTGGCCTTTGCCATTTCCCGCAAAATGTCGTGGTGCAAAATTTCCTTTTCCACTACCGGCTGCAGCGCTTTCAGTTCCCGATTACTCTCCAACACTTGTTTCACCAGAGTATCAAACAAGCTCATCTACCACCCCCCAATCGATTAAATCCAGTGAGCGGCCAGTAGAACGCATATCCTCCAGCGCTAAGCCAACGCGCGCCTTCCAAAGCCTGTAACGGGAGTCATATATCAATCTGTCTGCAATATCCGCGGGCTGCTTTTTCGTATGAATAAACTCGATAGAGCCGAATTCACCACAATCGACAGTATAGCTTCGCCCAGTGCTCATCAAGCTAATCCATGCTATTGGAACTTGCGATATAACGCCAGCTTCACTCAGTACGGTCTCTAAACTCAGATAGTTGAACTCTCCGGCCCGTAATTTTGCAGCAGTATGATATAAAAGTAATCCCCGCGGATACTCCACCCGAGGATTCAGGTAAATACCACGACACACCCGCACCAGTAGTCCGTGCTGCACCGCACGGCTCAGCACTACTTTTAGGGCGGCATAGCTATGCTCTGGGAAGACCGAGTAGAAATCACTCACTGCAAACAAATAATGCTCTTCGTCGGAAATGGCATCTAAAGTGGTTCTAAGCTTCTTCATCACTTGCATATTATTTTGTTACCTTTTATAAACCATAATATCCAAGCAGCCTATCGCTTTCTTGGCGGTCCAAAGCTTGTGGCACGAATACGAAACCCACTACATATAGATAGAATCCGCAGCCCCGTGGTACTATCGAACTATGAAAGCGGAAATCCCGGGCTTACGCGAGCTCCTCGACTATCTCAAACACGAAGGAGTACACACCTGCCTCCTCTACGGTTCGGCCGGCTCCGCACCGGCAGCGACATCGATCTGGCAATCGCCGCCGAAACCGAGCTATCGCCCGAAACGCTCTCCCGCTACTACCTGCAGGCCAGCTCGCTCCTAAAGCGCGAGGTTGATCTGCGTGACCTGCGCCGCGCCAAGGGGCTGTACCTCAAGGAGGTCCTCACCAAGGGAAAGATCCTGCTCAACGATAACCCGCAGTTTCTCGGCAACAAGGCGATAGAAATGATGGACTATCAAACCGACCTGGCCCCGCAGATCAACGCGATTCGCCGCCAGCAACTCGAGAGGAGCCTGTATGAATAACGGGCTTATTCTCAAAAAAATGGCCTCCCTGAAGCACTGCCTCGACCGTTTAGAGGAAAAGCGGGCGGTGCAGTTGTCCGTCGACATCGGACTGCACACTTTATCGAAACTCAACGTACAACCCCCCGAAACAATGGGAGAGGTGTTTTC
>CAZAMY010000753.1:0-1534 GCA_964485995.1 uncultured Sediminispirochaeta sp. | reverse complement strand
TTTTGTTTCTTTTTCCATTATTTGGTTCCTGATAAAATCTACCACACATTATACGCATTGTGGTAGATCTTATCAAATACTTTCTGCATCCCTTTCACTTAACCCGGCTTAACTTGTATGGGCCCACCCTACGTTTTCTCCTGCGGAGAAAGCCTCGGGCTTGCACTTTGCTGGCGCAAAGTGCCTGGCCAGGACTTTTTCAAGTCCTGCCGAGTCCCAGCCACAAAAAAAAGCGGGCCGTCCCTAAAAGGGAACGCCCCGCTTTTATGGGCCCACCCTACGTTTTCTCCTGCGGAGAAAGCCTCGGGCTTGCACTTTGCTGGCGCAAAGTGCCTGGCCAGGACTTTTTCAAGTCCTGCCGGGTCCCGAACAAAAAAATAGTCGTCCGCATGATGCGAACGACCATTTTTTATGGGCCCACCAGGACTTGAACCTGGGACGCCCTGATTATGAGTCAGGTGCTCTAACCAACTGAGCTATAGGCCCGGTAGGGTGCATAATACCGAGAATGGACACCTAATGTCAAGATTTCGTGAGCTTTTAAATTCAGCAGGCTAATGCGTAAAATTCTACGGGGCAAGGGGAAGTTCCAAAGAGCCTGGGGCATTGCTAGTAATGTTTAGCAACTGTTCGGCCGCGGAAGAAGAAGCAGCGTTCACCGGCAGCAGAGCACCTCAGGAGTTTCCGAATCGCCGGTCAAGGTCTGCTAATAGTTGCTCCGGAAAGATCGCCAGTTCGGCTTCCTCCAGACGGTGCAGGAGGTCCAGCCAGCCGGGGCGCTCGTGGATCAGGTTTTCCAGGATTTCGAATGCTTCATCGCGGAAGTTGGCCTGCAGCAGAGCGACAGCCTTCCAGTAACGCATCTCGTTGTTCTCGGGGGCGTTTTCGAGGGCTTTGCAGTATTCCTCCATGGCGCCACTGAAATCGCCGTGGCCGAGTTTGGTGTCTCCTTCTTCCAGTTGGGCGTAGCCGTAATGCAGGTTGAGCAGACGGCCGAGCTCCATCAGTGGTTCCGGATGGTCATCGACACGTAGATTTACTACGTATTCGTCGGCAACCCGGCCCTGTGATTCGGTTTTTGCGGTGATGATTGCCGCCGATTGCCTGCCACGGATGTCACCGCCCAGCGCTTCGGCTGCATTCAGGGCATCCAGGAGGCGGCGAGCCAGGGGAGGCCGGGATTCGACCGCGCCGGTGACGGTTTTCGATTGGAATGCGGCGGCCATTGCCTCGGGGACACCGTTCTCGGCCATCATGTTGGCCTGCACACTGAATCCTTCACCCACCAGATGCGACGCCTCGCGGATACATTTTTTTCCGGTATATGCCGCTACGCTGCCATCGACAGAAAGCACTGCCAGTTGGCGGTAATTGCGGCCTTCGTCATCGCCGGTGAGCTCATCAATTATTTGCTGAGGAGAGCTGTCCTGACGTAGCAGTTCCAGCCCGTCGGGCCCGTACTGTTTATTTACCAGAGATTGGGTCGCCACGACTCCGACACCGGGAATAATCCACGGTACGGCGCTGCCGACGG
>CAZAMY010000752.1:0-1541 GCA_964485995.1 uncultured Sediminispirochaeta sp. | reverse complement strand
GATTGCATTTCCGGTGTAATGATAGGGAGAACTATAGTTGGCAATGAGCAGGCCTGTGAAGCGTGTTTTGCCGGTCGATGTACTGCGGGCCGGGAAATTTCCCCCGCGCCCTAACCCCAGCAGTACCGCGATGCCGCTCTGCATGTCTTGGTTTAGCAAGAGCTCCGGAAAGGGCCCGGACGCACTGTTTTGCAGCACTGCGCCCTCGCAGCCTGCGGCCGCTTGAAAGAGGTCGGATTGTTGTGAGATGCGCTTGGGGACCGCCGTATGCCCGATTCTGGCCTGAATTGAAAGCTCTTGCGAATTGGGCGCTGTTGCATAGAACGCGGTGAGAGAGGAGCCGGTCAGTTGTGAAGCAATCCGGCAGACAGCCTGGGCCCATCCATCAGGACTTTCAGCGGGGCTGATATTTTTGAGAAGCTGATTAAGCGAAAAATCTGTATGTATCATACCGGTTTATATATTCTCCATCAGTTCAGTAAAGAGAAGTGCATTCTGAGCTGCCTGACCTTTATGATGATTGTTGAATGCCACAAAGAGCCGCGTAGATGAGTCCTTCATAGAGATGATATCGGGCAATCGCTCATCTAATTCTGCTCGGCTGTACAAATAATCGTACCGGCTCACATTATCACCGCTCCACCAGTTTTCGCGATTGCGACCGTGAAAGCGGATGTACGCGGTAGTTGCAGTCACCATATTGGATGTTTGCGGAAGATTTTTCAAGTCTGGATGATCGGTTATAATCAGACCGAGACCTCTGGACTTCATTTCATCAAAAACCTTCGGATTCTCCCATTCTCTGTTACGAAACTCCACCAGAAGAGCCGTGTCGGCCAGGTTTTCCTGAAGGGCGGCAGTACTATCGGCAAGATATAATCGGTTTACAGGCGTATAGTGAAAACTGTAGGGAAATTGAAGCAGAACACCCCCACACTGACCACTCTCGATGAGCGGCTGAATTCCCTGGGAAAACTCTTTTACTGCTGTCTGCCATCCCGCTTCTCTTTCGTGGGTGATGCTCTGATGTGCTTTTACAGTAAATAGAAAGTTCTCATGCACTTTCCGCTGCATTTTTTCGAGCATCTGTGCTTTCGGCTGGCGATAGTAGGTGAAGTTGAGTTCCACAAACCCGAAGCGGGTACTGTAATAGTGCAGAAAATCATCTTTTTTTAAGTCGTGGGGGTAAAAGTGCCCTACCCAGTCCTTATACGAGAATCCGCTGGTGCCTACGTAATGCTCTCCCATATACGCTGAGTATACAACGAAACCCTCTCCCGGGTAAAAGGGAAAACAAGAGCCTGTGGGCAGGAGCCTGTGGACCTCGTTACCCAGGCCATCGTCGTGGAGCCGGCCGGCCGCAGACATATCACTCGGCGTCACCGTGGCACAGAAGCCCCTGGTCTGCACGGGCCTTCTATGTGGGCTATGTGGGCTATGTGGGCTATGTGGGGCGGCGTACGAAGAGGGCGCCGATTGCCAGAAGCATTCCGCTTATTAGTGTGACCAGCGCCGCTAGTGCGTATGTGCCGGTGAGGTCG
>CAZAMY010000751.1:0-1543 GCA_964485995.1 uncultured Sediminispirochaeta sp. | reverse complement strand
ATCCGGCTGCTCGGTCGGCACAAAGCGCGGCAGCCAGACTGCTTCGAAGGTCAGGGGCCCAGTGAAGTAGTCGGCTTTGACCGCCGGCACCCCCATTCTGATTTCGGTAAAGTCGGCCAGTATAAAGGAACGCAGATCCTGAGGGCTGACGATGTCGGTTATGAAGGCCCCTTCGGCTTCGCCCAATACAATCGCCTGTTTTCCGACTCGCAGGTCCATGGAAGGAAAGTAGAAGTCGATGTATGCCTCGCGAACGCCGATCTCGGGTTCGCCGTCGGCGCCGATATAGGCGTAGGGGTTGAGCAGGATGTGGGTATCCTCGCCCCAACCCTCCATTTTAATATCGGCGGTCTGCTCGACGGTCGGCAGGTCGCCTTCGCTTAAACGACCGGCGGTGTAACTGCGCAGCATCCCGGTAACGTCGATGTCCTTGGCTGCCAGCAGGTTCGGTACCAGTAGTGTCATTAGCATTAGAAGGGCCAGGCTGAGGGCCCCTTTTCTCTTGTTAATATAAGTTCGGGTTTTCATAAAATCCTCCTTGTGTCGTAGGTTTTACCGGCGCGGACCGCGCTGCATCTGTCGTTCGGAGAAAAAGCTGTCGGTCAAGTTGTTGTCGAACTTAACATTCTCCATCTCAAGACGGGTTGAGTGAGAGCGGTCGAGGTCTTTCATAAGCATGTTGGTGATTACCCAGTATCCATCGATCTGCTCGAATTCATCGATGTTCAGGCTCTTATACACCTGCCCGTTTTCAGCGTAGTACTCCCGTTTGAGACCGATCCACTTGTCCTTGGCAATCCAGCTGACGGTTTTACTGAAGGCATCCTCACTGCCCCGGGGAATACTCTCAATCACGTAGCACTCTTCACCCTTGTAATTTTCTTCCCGCAGAAGTGTGTGCCGGTCCTCAGCGGGGTGGCGTTCCCCAAGGTCGTCGTAGGTGAAGTCCGAGCCCATAAAGCGGTCGTTCTTACTGTCCGAGCTGATGCGCTTTACCCTCCGCAGGGCCGGCAGATAGATCCACTGGTCATCATCGCGGGCGTCGTCGTAAGACCAACTCATGAAGCTGGTGTCTTTTACATCCGCTGGTGCCAGAAAAAACATCATTTTTTTCTCTACCTCACCAGTATCGAGGCTGAACTGAGTAATGCTCCGTTCGCGGGTTGAACCGCGGGAGTTGGTCAGGGTCATGGTCAGGTCCGCGGTCATATCATCGCCGCTGGGCCGGTTATACACGTTCTCCATTACCTGTTGTCCGTTCGGTGCAGCCAGGACCAATCCTGCGCTGCTCAAAAGAATTATCAGGACCAATGCAACTGTTCTTAATTTGGTATGCATACTATTCCTCCTTGATGGAATTGTTAGGTGAAAAAGATCTGCTGCGGCGGTCGATGAAGACCACCACAATCAGTAATATGGTTAAAGTGCCGACGGCACTGGTAGCCATGTTGAGGGCGATCAAACCGCCTACCTGCTGGTTCGGGGGGAACACGCTGACCAGCAGCACGGCGAAGCCGCCCATTACCGCTACGGCGTTGTAGAT
>CAZAMY010000750.1:1062-1547 GCA_964485995.1 uncultured Sediminispirochaeta sp. | reverse complement strand
AATCGGCGGTACTGGCCCCTGTAACCATATTACGGGTGTACTGCTCGTGCCCCGGGGTGTCGGCAATAATAAACTTCCGCTTGGGAGTAGAAAAATAGCGGTAGGCCACATCGATAGTAATGCCCTGCTCCCGCTCACTGCGCAGCCCGTCGGTCAGCAGCGCCAGGTTCACATTCTCCTCGCCCCTCAGCTTACTGGTCTTCTCCAGCGCATCCATCTGATCCTGAAAAATCTGCTTACTATCATACAACATCCGCCCAATAAGCGTACTCTTCCCGTCGTCCACACTGCCGGCGGTAGTAAACCGCAGCAGCTCCCGCTTAAGGTAGTTCTCGGTGGTAAATGCTTCATCTACCTCTTCCGGGGCCACCGGGGCAGGAGTGGCGGAGGCGGGGGTGGTACCGGGGACCGGTGTGTGTGGGGGGGCTGCGGTACCGGGGACCGGAGAGTCGTTGTTTTCTTTGTTTGTGCTGCTTTTATCTTTT
>CAZAMY010000750.1:0-1052 GCA_964485995.1 uncultured Sediminispirochaeta sp. | reverse complement strand
GCGGAGGCGGGGGTGGCACCTGGGGTCGGGGTCGCGCCTGGAGCCGGGGTCGCGTTTGGAGCCGGTGTAGGGGCACCTGGGGCCGGCGAACTGCCTGTCTCTGAGGTCGGTGTGTCTTTGTTTTCTTTGTGTGTGCTGCTTTTATCTTTTGCCATAGTTATTTTGCTCCGTTCATGGAAAAACTTATTCTGCTTCAATCTTTGATTTTAAAATATCCCTTAATTCTCTCACGTTCTCAGTTACTATTTTCCAAATTCTTACAGTGAGAATATCTCCATAATCATGAGCAATAATATTTCTTAGCCCTACTATCTTTGCCCATTCAATCTCTTTGCATTCTTCCCTGCAGTCTTTAGACACGTGGTGTGCTGCTTCACCGATTACCAAAAGCTGCCGTTCGACAGCAAACTTTATGAGTTTATTAGTTTCAAACTCAAGGAAACTAATGCCCTCAACAAACTCGAGTATATCTTCACAGGCCTCTTTCATATCCCATAGATAACCTTTATCTACTTCACTAAGCGGCATAAATGGTTCTCGCATTGTTCAAAATTGTATTTCTTCTGTAAGGATTTTTTATCGCCTCTTTTTCAACAATATCAACCCGCCGATGAAAAAGCTTCTCAAACTCTTGCTTTATTTCCATTATGTCAAAATAGCTAAAGTCTGCATCATCTTCAAATACAACCAGCAGATCTACATCACTGTCCTTGTTGAAATCATCCCGAACAGCAGAACCGAATAATGCCAGTTCTTTTATGTGGTACAAGTGAGCAATTCGTTCTATTTCATTTTGATCAAACTCTAATGTCATGTGACTACTCCTATAACCTCAAAGCAGCTTCACTGCGCTTAACGTCGGCCACCACTTATATAGTTTCCGATTAGGCTGGCCACTATCCGGGCCAGGGCAAAGGCTTTTTGCATAGCATAGTCATTGGGCTCAACCACGCCGGGCCACGCCCAGCAACAAAGGTAGCACCCCCAAACACTGTACCTCGATGCTGATAGTCAATGAAATTCAGGACGAAAAACGATGACTTTCGGCATCG
>CAZAMY010000749.1:0-1547 GCA_964485995.1 uncultured Sediminispirochaeta sp. | reverse complement strand
CCCGGATTGCCCGCTGATTGGCAGGCAGCGAGTAGTAGGCGATGTCCATCCAGTTCTCGTAATACTTGGTGTTGATGAAGAAGGTCGCCCGGGCACCGAACTCTTCAGCCAGCGCGGCGTACTTCAGCGAGTCGACAAAGGAGGTCTGCGCGTCCACATCGTGTGAGAGCAGCAGAGCCGTCGGCCGGGCTTGCGGAACCGCGCTCTTATACACCGGCAGCGGCACGGTGTCTTCGTACAGGGCTTTGACCAGCAGCATGACTACATCCGCCGAAGGCTCGACTGTATTCACAAAAGTGCGCTGGGCCTCGTAGTCGCCCCCGGTCTGCGGCAGCAGGACCGACTCGGCAAAACTGAGCCCGAAATAGTACACCAGGCCGCGGCCGTAGTAGTTGCGCAGCATGGCTGCGCTCCCATCGTCAAAGCGCGCGAGCACCTCCGCCATTCCGTCGGGCTGCGCCCCGTGCGACCAGATGACCTGGCGGTACACTTGCTCGCTGCCGTTGCCCAGTGAAATCTCGCGCTCACGCGGATGGTCGATGTAGGCCAAGGCCGGCTCGCCGGCAACCTTTGCCGCACCCCCGGCTTCTGCCAGAGTGTTGGCCTCAGTGCCCGCACCGGCCGGTAGATACTCCTCGGCAAAGCGCAGCCTGGTCCGAAGCCTGTGGGAATCGACACTGCGCATTCCAAGCAGGGGAAACAGTTCCGACCCGGGTTTTCCGGGGATAAACAGAACCCCGCCGTCCTCGACATAGCTGTAGAGGGCTTCGCGCCAGACAGCATCCAGATCTGCATTCGAGGGCGCCTGGGCCATCACTATCAGGGGATACTGGTTCAAAACCTGCGGGTTCGGATCATCAATAAAGCGGTATGGAATGCCCTGGATCTCGGCAATCCGCTGCAGTGCGAATCTGGCAATTTCCGCCGCATCAGCAGAGCGGTCCCCAGCGTCACCGCGGGCCCTGCTGAGCGGCCCCAACAGCCCGAGCTTGAACTGCCCCTCCTCTCGGGCAGCGTCGCCTATTTCTACAGCGCGACTATCCTGGCCGGTGTCGACATTCTGCCCGAAGCCGCGGGCCGGGACAGCCAGCAGGCAGAGGAGCAGCACTACTCGCACAAGCGACCCGAACAGCAGTCTGCCGGCCAAGGGGCTGATAGTCAGCTGCCTGGCGGCCCGAGGCCTCCCGGCCAAGGGCCCGATTACCGGCATGCCGGCCACATGCCTCCCGGCCCGCGGGCTGACCAAACTGGCCAAACCGGCGAAAGCAAAGCGCCTCATTCATAACTCCAAAACAGGGAGCGGTCCTGCGGGTCGAGCAGGTTCTCGATAGCAATTACCAGCCAGGCGGTGGAGGCCACCGAGGGATAGGTGCTGAACTGGTGGGGTACCTCCATCGAGGCGTACCTGAGCACGCCGCCGGCCGCATCCACGGCGAACTCCTCGGTCGCCACGATAACCTGGCGGGCTTTTGACTCTCGGCCGGCTTTAATCAGCGCCGTGGCCATGCCCAGCGAGCCCTCCGGCCAGTTGATGTCCAGCTGGTTCC
>CAZAMY010000748.1:0-1550 GCA_964485995.1 uncultured Sediminispirochaeta sp. | reverse complement strand
GGCTCCTGTTACCGGAGCGGCAGCGGCCGGTTCGCTTGGAAGTTCTTTGAAAAATGGTGCCTCGCGAATATAGTTCGAATCTGGGTCCCATGCATAGGCACTGCCTTCGGGTGAATCCAGACGCTGCCATAGCTCGTCGCCGGCATACAATCCGGCATAGCTCTGTTGAAACAGTTTTGGGGCCACTACCGTACGAACGAGATTCTGAATCTCTTCCGGTGCCGGCCATAGCTCGTGGAGGTAAACCGGCTCGCCGTTCGGATCATATCCGACCGGTTCACGGGTAATATCAATGTCGACACGACCGGCCAAGGCATAGGCGACCACCAGCGGCGGGGAGGCCAAGAAGTTCATCTTTACGTCGGGATGAATCCTTGCTTCAAAATTGCGGTTTCCCGACAGTATCGAGGCTACCTGCAGGCCGCGCCGTTTCACCTCTGCATCGATACGCGGAGGTAAATCTCCGCTGTTGCCGATGCAGGTGGTACAGCCGTATCCTACCACATGGAAACCGAGTGCCTCTAAATACGGCAGTAATGCGCTTAATCGCAGATAATCGGTAACTACCCGCGATCCCGGCGCCAGGCTTGTTTTTACCCAGCCAGGCACTCTCAGCCCGTATTCAACCGCCCTCATCGCCAGTAATCCGGCCGCCACCATGACCTCGGGGTTCGATGTATTGGTGCAGCTGGTAATGGCAGCTATAACGACCGAGCCGTTCTGCACCCGTTCCAGTCCGCTTTCAGTTGTATGGATGTTCACCTTCTTATCGCTTGGAGGTATTTGCCAGCCCTCGTCCTCTGGGCGCCGGCTGGCGGAAGATTCTGTAACTGCGACGCTTTTAGCAGGTGCAGCTTCTGCGGAGCCGCCAGATTCGATAGATGCGCCGGCGAGCAGCTCAGATACCCGCTGTTTCAATTGCGGAAGCACCACCCTGTCCTGAGGACGCTTCGGCCCGGCAACCGCCGGCTGTACATCGTTCAGATCGATTTTAATTACCTTGCTGAACTGGATATGCTCGGAGCCGCTGCGCCAGAGCAGATTCGCCTTCGCGTATTTCTCAACAATTTCTATCTGCTCTGGAGACCTGCCGGTAAGTTCCAGATACTCGATGGTGCGCTGATCGATGGGGAAATAGGTTACCGTACAGCCAAACTCCGGCGACATATTCGACAGGGTTGCCCGGTCGGGAACACCAAGCTTCGACACAGCTTCACCGAAAAACTCTACAAACTTGCCAACCACCCCCTCCTTGCGCAGGGCTTCGGTTATATACAGAACTAAATCGGTGGTGGTGGTTCCCAACCGCAGAGCACCTTCCAGATGAACACCGATCACCTCCGGCAGGGTAAAATAGAGCGGCTGCCCCAGCATGGCCGCCTCGGCTTCGATCCCGCCGACACCCCATCCCAGAACGCCGATTCCATTTACCATAGGTGTATGCGAATCGGTGCCCACCAATGTATCAGGCAGCAGCGTGCCGTCGCGCGCGCTGACTACACCGGCTAAATACTCCAGGTTTACCTGATGACAAATGCCCATTCCCGGTG
>CAZAMY010000747.1:0-1552 GCA_964485995.1 uncultured Sediminispirochaeta sp. | reverse complement strand
CGAGAAAAAAAGCGGTCCCGGATTTGCAAAGGCACAGGGATCCGAGTTGCGTGCGGTTATGCGAAGAGATGCAGCCAAGGCCAAAGATTATGCCGCGCGCCACAATGTGCCCACATGGTACTCCGATGCCGGAGAACTGCTGCGTGATCCGGAGGTACATGCTGTATATATCGCCACTCCGCCTGCGTTCCATTTAAAATATACGCTGATGGCAGCCGAGGCGGGAAAACCGGTGTATGTTGAGAAACCAATGGCGATCAATCTGAAGGAGTGCGAGGAGATGGTGGAAACCTGCCGCCAGAAAGGGGTTCCACTCTACGTTGCCTACTACCGCCGCGCTTTGCCCAGATTCATAAAGGTGAAGGAGCTCATTGACACCGGTGCTTTAGGAGAGGTTCACTCGTTCCAGATAGTGCTTCATCAGCCACCCAAAGATGAGGATAAGGGGCCGCAAGTCCCCTGGAGAGTCGATCCGGCCCTGGCCGGCGGAGGATACTTCATCGATCTGGCGCCACACACCTTGGACTTCATGGACTATCTGTTCGGACCGATCATCGATGTTCAGGGATACGCGGACAACAAGGCCGGCCTCTATTCGGCCGAGGATACTGTTGCCGCGGTATTCAGAACCAAGCAGCATCTGCTTGGAACCGGTATCTGGTCATTCAGTACAGACAACGAAGCCGATGAGGTGCGGATCAATGGCACAAAAGGGTATCTGAGCTTTGCATCTTTTGCGGATGAACCAATTCGACTACGCGCGGACGAACGCGCGGATGATTTTTTAATTGAGAATCCGCAGCATGTGCAGCAGCCGTTGATCCAACTGGTGGTCGACGAACTGCTCGGTCGCGGAACCTGTCCCAGCACCGGTCAATCAGCCCTCAGGACAACCCGTATAACGGATGAGCTTCTCAAGGAGTACTACGGAGCCGACTGATGGCTTGAACGGAGAGCTACACACATTAGAGCGCGGCGTGCAGAATTACGCGCTTGAAGGTGTCAGCAACTATTCGGGCACCCCGCGAATTGAGGTGAACGCCGTCCATCGTGAAGAAAAGACCCCGCTGCTCAGCCCGGCGGTCGGCCTGGGAGGCGCGGCGGCAGAACAACATATCCAGGGCTGCTTTGCGCGGACTCACCGGCAGAAACTGCGACACAAGCTCCGGTCTGCGGTCCCCCAGTTTACTGAACTCTTTTAGGAACACCGCTCGCATATCCACAAACCGTTCTTCGCCGCTGAGCTTTTTGATAATCCGGGAATATGACTCTATCTGCCGGTTCCAATAGTTTTCAATATCCTCCCCGATGAACAGCGGAGCTACCGCCCATACCTGCGGGGAGTGAGCTGCAAACAGTTCGAGGAGCTTGCGGTAGTACTCGCTGAACTCCGCCTCGTTCCGCGTCCACGGCTGGCCCACTATTCGCTTCATGGGTGGATAAAAAGCGGCCAGCTCGGGCAGCACATCATTCACTCCGAGCCACAGGAAGACAGCATCGGCCTGTAGACTTTCCCGTTTCCCCGAGCGAGAGTGAACGGCCCGGGAATACA
>CAZAMY010000746.1:0-1554 GCA_964485995.1 uncultured Sediminispirochaeta sp. | reverse complement strand
CTTGCCCTATTACCGCGAGCTGCTCGAGTCGGTGGGCTTTGAAAAGTACAAAGACTTTTACAGCGCCGAAATCGATGCAGAAACCCAAATGCTGCCGCAAAAGTATAAAATTTTCGCTGAATTGGCAAAAAAACGCGGCCGCTTTACAGTGCCGGACCTGTCCACCAAACATGAGCTGCATGCGGTTGCCCGGGAAGTCGGACGACTCTACAACGAATCCTGGGAAGACCATGAAGAGTTTTGCCCGATGAGTGACGCCGAAATGAACCAGCTCATTGAGGACCTACTGCAGATAACCGAGCCGTCGCTGGTCAAGGTTATCCGCCGGGAAGACGAGATAGCCGGATTCGTGCTGGCCTTTCCCGACCTCTCGGCTGCGCTGAAGCGGGCGAACGGCAAGGTGAATCCGCTCATCCTGCGCAATCTCATGAAAGAGAAACAAAAGACTACCAAATACCTGATAAATGGACTGGGCATCCTCCCGCAGTATCAGAAAAACGGCGGCATTGCTATTCTCTTCAACGAAATTGCGAAATCCCTGCGCGAACACAATGTCAGCAAGGCTGAAATGACCCAGATTGCCGAAACGACCGATCTGATGCTCAGCAATATTGAAAAACTGGGGGCCCGCATCTACAAAACCCACCGGGTATACCAAAAAAGGCTGTAAACAGCAAACCCGAGAGCTGCGCCCGCTTCGTGATGCCTCGCCGGTTTGCTTTTGCCGATTCGAACTTATTACACTTAAAGAAACAGCAACGGAAGGAGCAGCATATGGAAACCGTACAGGGATTGAATCAGAACGAGCGGATGTTTTTGGCCGGATGCATGAAAAACCTGATTCTGATGGACGGGAGCATCGAAACCAACGAAATCGAAGGACTCGACGATGTCATCGATGCCCTGCGCTTCACCGATTTTGACGAACGCCTGGGCAAATTCGAGGAACAGACCCACACCTGGGAGAAATTCTGGGAAGAAGCCTCGCAAATCGAATCGAAGGAGACCCGCCAATTCATGCTAACAGTGCTCGAGGAGATGGCAGTAAAAGACGCCCTCTACGAGCGGGCCGAACGCAAGCTCATCGACGACCTGCGGGACCACTGGAATTTGCCGGCTGAGTAGTCATTGCAGCCGGCCGGTCCCCGCTTCTACCGAGAAGTGGCCGGCCTTGGCCTCGAACTCCGCCGCCGCGGCGCTTTTTCCGCGTTTCCGGCAGCCGGCGGCGTAAATAGCGCACTTTTCCGCAAGTTCCGCAGCGGCTGTCTGCTGGAGTTCGGAGGCCCGGGCCGGCGCGAGTGCTGGGGCGGTTTTCCGGGCCTGCCGTGCAAACCAGCGCCCCCGCACCAACTCCTCCAAGCCCTTCAAACGAAACAGTTCAATATGCCCGTATTTTTCAGAGAGCTGCTCGCCATGGCCGGCCCGCTTTACGATCAGCGGCTCGTCCACATACTCCACCGGGTACAGGGCTGCCAGCCGCAGCCACAGCTCGTAGTCCTCGGCTATCTCCAGGTCCTCCCGGAACCCGCCCAGCGTCTCGTACAAATTCCGCCG
>CAZAMY010000745.1:0-1557 GCA_964485995.1 uncultured Sediminispirochaeta sp. | reverse complement strand
TAACTCTAATTGCCGCCGCAGACGCCGGAATTGATTCGATTGAAGACCTGAAAGGTAAAAGGGTTAATATCGGCGATCCGGGTTCGGGTAACCGCGGAAATGCGATTGATGCGCTTTCGAACGCCGGAATTGACTGGGAAAGCGACATCCAGGCAGAGCAGGTGAAAGCGGTTGAATCGGCTAAACTCTTGCAGGACGGACGTATCGATGCCTATTTCTACACTGTTGGCCACCCGAACGGCTCTGTAAAAGAGGCGACCGCCGGCAAGCGCAAGGTCAAAATTGTTCCCATCACCAATGTGGACGATCTGATCAAGAAGTTCCCCTTCTACGCCAAATCGGTAATTCCGGCCAGCCTGTATCCGACTGCAGAGAACGACGGAGACACCATGACCTACGGCGTAAAGGCCACTTTGGTAACCTCTTCTGATGTTCCGGAAGACATCGTGTACAGCATTACCAAAGAGATTTTTGAGAACCTGGAAGACTTCAAGGGTCTGCATCCCTCTTTTGGCGTTCTGACCAAAGAGAATATGCTGGAAGGTAATAGTGCTCCGTATCATGCCGGAGCTCTGAAATATTTCAAAGAAGCCGGACTGATTTCGGAATAAATTGTGGTGAACCTGCAGCCTATTCGGGCTGCGGGTTCAGGCCGGGCTGTCTGTCCATACGATGGCCATGGTTTTATAGGCTAGGGCTGAGGAGTTGAGAGTGCAGAAGGATACGGATAATTTGAACCAAGAACTGGACATAAATGAAGGTGCCCGGGAAGCGTTGAAAATAGCCGAAGAGTCGGAGCTGGGATACAAGCACATGGAGGGTAATACCGCCTACGTAATCCCGGTCATTGCAGCGGCCTGGTCGCTGTTCCAGCTGGCCTTGGCAAGCGTGCTGATACTCGATTCAATCCTTATCCGCTCGATCCACCTGACATTTGCTATCACCTTGGTCTATCTGAGCCATCCAATGTTCAAGAAACAGAAGCGGGGGGCTCTCGGACGCTACCTTTCCGCCCGCAACCGTATTACTATGCTGGATTTTGTTCTGGCACTAGTAGCTGCACTGGCGGCACTGTACATTGTAATCGACTACGCCGGCATTAGCATGCGCCCCGGCGCACTGATTACACGCGATGTGGTCGTCGGTATTGTGCTGGTAGTGGCGGTGCTGGAAGCGGCCAGGCGTTCGCTGGGGCCGGTTCTGCCGATTGTGGCTATCGTATTTATTGCGTACAGCTTCCTCGGACCTTATATGCCCGGAGTTATTGCGTTCAAGGGCGTTTCACTTTCCCGTTTTATCAATCAGATTACTATTAGCACCCAGGGCATTTACGGCATCCCATTGGATGTCTCGGCTACCATCGTCTTTCTATTCGTCCTGTTCGGAGCGATGCTGGACCAGGCGGGGGCCGGACGCTACTTTGTGCAGCTGGCCTTCAGCCTGCTGGGACGCTTCAAGGGCGGCCCGGCCAAGGCGGCGGTGCTGGCCAGCGGTTTAACCGGCATGGTCTCAGGCTCGAGCATTGCCAACGTGATGACTACCGGCACCTTTACCAAG
>CAZAMY010000744.1:0-1559 GCA_964485995.1 uncultured Sediminispirochaeta sp. | reverse complement strand
TCTCGATGTACTGAATAATATCGGATCTGTCGATGATAAAAATGCTGCGGTTCAGGAGTCTGAGCTCCTGTATCAAGACACCGTAGTTTTCACCGAATGCGGCGAAGCGGTGATCCGAGAGTGTTTCGACCCGGTCGATACCGGCCGCACCACACCATCTTTTCTGGGCAAACGGAAGGTCCATACTAATGGTAAGTACTTCGATTTCCGGGGATAAGTCGGCGGCCATTTCATTGAACTTTCTGGTTTGGGTTGCACAGACGCCCGTATCCAATGAGGGTACTACACTTATCAGCTTTATCTTGCCCTGATAATCTTCCAGACTCTTGGGAAGCAGATCGTTGTTCAAAACCGTGAAATCGGGAGCAATGTCGCCGGTCTGCAGCTCGGGGCCGACCAGAGTAATTACATTGCCTCCCATCTTAGTAACTTGTCGCTCCTGCATTTTGCTTCTCCTTTTTAATGAATACCTTTAACGAATAACGGCCGGCAGCGGATGCGCCGGCCGTGAAGTTTCATTATGCGTGGATCATCCAGCCTTCGGTTGCCCGGGCGGCCTCCATAACCGCCTCCGAGAGAGTCGGGTGGGCGTGGATCATCTTCGAGATATCAGTGGTGACCAGCTCGGACGAGCGGGCCAGTAAGAGTTCGTGAATCAGGTCGGTTGCCTGGGTACCTACGATCCGTGCCCCCAGGATTTCCTGAGTCTTGGTGTCGTAAACTATTTTCACCATGCCCTCGGTTTTTTCAATGGCAACTGACTTGCCGGCTCCGCGGATGGGGAATGAATCGGAGGCGGCTTCAAAGCCTTTCTCCTTCGCCTCCTCCTCGGTGTAGCCGAAACCGGCTACCTCCGGTTCGGTGTACACACCGAAGGGGATGGTTGTGGGATCGAGCTGCGGCTCGACTTTTTCACCGGCCAAAAACTCTACCACCAGCTCAGCCTCTTTCGAAGCCACGTGAGCCAACTGCGGAGTGGCTGAAACTACATCTCCGATTGCGAATATCGAATCGACAGAGGTTCGATAGTACTCACCGACGGGGATGAACCCCTTTTCGGGTTTAATACCGACATTTTCGAGGCCGATTTTCTCGGTGTTGGGGGCCCGGCCGACTGTGACCAGTAGGGTTTCAGCCTCAAGGGTCTTGGTTCCCTTCTTGGTCTCGACATCCATGACCACCTTGTCCTTCTCTTTGCGGGGCGGCTGGGCTTGCGCACCGGTGTACATCGTGAGCTTGCGTTTTTTGAACGAGCGGGCCAGTACCTTGGCAGCCTCTTCATCAACAGTGGGCAGAATGTGGTCGAGCATCTCGATCAGGGTTACGTCAACTCCAAAACGGCTCATGATGTGGGTAAATTCGCAGCCGATGGCGCCAGCGCCCAGTACGAGCATGCTCTTCGGAAGGTCGGTTCGCATCAGGATGTCATCGCTGCTCATAATGGTGGTTCCGTCGAACTCGAAGCCCTTTAGCTCGCGCGGACGCGAACCGGTGGCAATCATTATGTTGTGCGCGCTGATTTTGCGCTCGCCGTCGACCGTTACCTCGTGCTCGCCGGT
>CAZAMY010000743.1:0-1561 GCA_964485995.1 uncultured Sediminispirochaeta sp. | reverse complement strand
GACAAGCGGTTGACGAAGCCAGGGCACAGTACTCTCCCAAGCACCTGCGAATCGGTGATATCGGTCCGATCGCTTTTGCCAACTTCATGGAAGACAGAACCGCAGCGGGCTACTACGTCGGGGCCACCTTCGTCTACCCCGACGTCATCACCTACTGCCCGACCGGAACCGGGGCATCGGCCCATACGCTGATGCGCTACATTGCCGGTGAAGTTAACATCGATGACCGGGTCGAGATACGCTCGCCGATCGGCTCGACCATGCATATCGACATTCTGGGGGCCGATCTGCTTGAGGGTCGCCAGCGGCTCCAGCTGAGAATTAACGGCCTGCCAACAGCCAAGGAAAAGACCCTACAGGCTCTGGTTTAATGCGCAGTATTTAGGTCTGTAACCGCCTTCAATCCTGTTCTGCACCTATTAGACATGTCGGCCACCAACATGCTGCTACCGTCTAAAACAGGAGGTTGTGAATGAAAATGACGGACACTGATGTCCTGGTGATCGGTTCTGGTGCCGCAGGCTTTTTCGCGGCAATCCGGGCCGCCGAATCCGGCCTCAAGGTCACCCTTTGGGAAAAGGGGCTGGCCGGCCGTAGCGGTGGCACCGTCAGCGGGGCGGGCCCATCGGCTTACGGTTCCTGGAGCGACCCGGACGACTCGAGCGACAGTCTGTTCCGTGACACTGTGGTCGGCGGCTCCTATCTCAGCGATCAGCCACTGGTCCGTGTCCTGGCCGAAGAAGCGCATCTGCACATTCAGGAACTGGAAGAGTGGGGCATCCGCTTCGACAAAAACCGCGACGGGTCTTACGTTACCTATACCGCCGGCGGGCACAGCCACCCGCGGGTGATGGCAATCAGTGACCGGGTCGGCCTGCAGATGATCAAGGTGCTGCGCACCAAGCTTCACACTTACAGCAACGTGACCTTTGGTGAAGATGTCCTGGCGAGCAGAATCCTGGTCACGGATGGCCGTATCAGCGGTGCCCTCGGTGTCGATTTTCGCCACGGCGAAATCCTCTGCCTGAGTGCTGCGTCTGTGGTTCTGGCCACCGGCGGGCTCGGGCAGCTCTACCCGGTCACCAGCAATCCGATCCAGGTGACCGGCGACGGCATCGTTCTGGCCTACGAAGCCGGGGCCAATCTGCTCAACATGGAACAGGTTCAGTTCTTCCCCTGCGGCATGGTTCATCCACCGTCCCTCACGGGCTTTATCCTGGGCATCCAGGAGTACGCCAAGCTGTACAACCAGGACAACGAGCGGTTTATGGAAAAATACGAACCGGAACAGCTCGAGCTGACCACCCGCGATCGCCTGGCGCGAGCCATCCAAGCTGAGATCAGCGCCGGGCGCGGAAGCGAACATGGCGGCGTTTGGCTCGACGCCACCGACCTGTCGGACGACGTTTTCAAGAGCTTTCTGCACGAAATCGAAGTATCTGCCGAGCGCGGTTACGACTACCGCAAGCAGCGGGTCGAAATCGGACCCTCAGCCCACTACTTCATGGGCGGGGTGGAGATCGACACCGAGGCCGACACCGCCATCCCTGGACTGTTTGCT
>CAZAMY010000742.1:0-1561 GCA_964485995.1 uncultured Sediminispirochaeta sp. | reverse complement strand
CCTTTACTGCGGAGTTAGCCGGCGAGCAGATAGAGTGGTTCGGCCTGGATGCTTCGCAGGCGATGCTGGAGCAGGCCCGGCCCAAAGTACCGGGAGCCGATTTGCAGGTCGGTGACGTGCATTCCTTGCCCTATCCGGATGGACACTTCAATTTTATCAGCTGTAATTTCGCATTTCATCATTTCGAGGACAAGGGGAAAGCACTGGATGAGATACACCGGGTTACCGCATCTGGGGGAACCTTCAAAATCTGGAACATTCAGCCCGAGCGGATGCCCGGCTGGTGGGTGTACCGCTATTTTCCGCAGGCGTGTCTGGAAGACTCGGAGCGTTTCTGGGGCGAACAGCGCCTGTGGCTGGAGCTGGAGAAGCGCGGTTTCAGCGTCAAAATAAAATCTTCCCGCACTCTCCGCCGGCGAGCGGTGCAGGAAATAATCGAAGATATCGACCGGCGCGACATCTCCGAACTGGCCAACCTGGATGATGCAGACTACCTGAAGGGCCGAGCTGCCGTCCGGGCCTTGCAGAGCGCTGCTGCCGAGGTCCGCATACCCGATGAGTTTGCCCAGCTTACCTGTATCGCTGTAAAGAAATAAATGCTTGAAACTTCACCCCGGACGTCGTATTATTTCCCCACAGTAAGAAATCACATTCCAAGGAAATAAGAATATGCGTACTTCTATGCGAAAAGTATCTTTGATGGCGATCATACTAATATTTATCTGTGCCAGCGTCGTTTTTGCAGCGGACGCAGCGCAGAACGCTTCAACCTACATCATTCGGGATGTCGAATACACTATCGACGGTAACACTCGCAAGAGCGTGTTGGTTCACTACCTGGAAATAAATTCCGGAGAGAGCTTTGCAACCGAGGAAGCGCTCGATGCATATATTACCGATAAGCTCCAGCTAATTAAAAACCAGCGCACCCTTTCCGAAGGTACGATTACCCCGAGTCTCGAACCGGCCGATGACGGCTCGGGCCGCATATTCGTGGATCTGAGTGTGCAAGTGAGCGATACCTGGAACTATATCGTGCTGCCGAATGCCGAGTACGACTCCAACGAGGGCTTGCTGCTGAGTCTGCGGGGGCGCAACTACAATTTTCTGGGCGGTATGGAGGAGTTGTCGGTTGATCTTGACTACACGCGGACCCGCCTGGAAGAGAACGAATATGCGCTGAACAGTTCGTTTGCGATACCCTTCTATCTGTGGGGCTATGAATGGACCTTCGATTTCTCCGAAGACCTGGCCATTATTCCGGATGAACCTACTAACTTCGAAACCGATCTCGAACTTTCGGTCGATCTGCCGACCGACTTGCTTACCTGGCAGGCCAGTATTTCACAGGAATACTACCTGAATGAAGACGGTGAGGAAGACCCCGACGGCTGGTATATGAAAACCCGCGGCCGTTTCGGCAGCTCCATTCCGCTGGGTTTCGAACTGCCGGGGTTAACAGAAGTTAGCTACAGTCCGGCCCTGATTACCTCTATAGCCTACAAACCGGGGGATACCCTCAGCGAAGACCGCCGCGGTTATTCCCTGGGGGCGGAACACG
>CAZAMY010000741.1:0-1563 GCA_964485995.1 uncultured Sediminispirochaeta sp. | reverse complement strand
TGGCAAACTCTTTTATTGTTTCCTCAAGGTTCGGATCGAGAATATTCCGATCGGTCTCTTCCAGACCCGCAAAGGGGTTTGCAATCATCTGACGGATGTATTTTTCTACATTGGTAAGGTCGCCGAAGACGAACAGGGTTCCCACAGCGTGTCCCTCACGCCCTTCAGCTGCCAATTCCCCGGCAATCTGTAAAATCCGGGTCAGAATGTGGTGGCTGAGCTGGGGCGGCGCTTCACTCTCTGAAAAGAGGTTTGGAATGCGAAAGGTATCCTGCAGTGTGGTAACCTGGATTGAATCCAGATAGCCGGAGGAGGGAGGACCGGAGATATTAACGGTAATGTCGCTATGGGATATGACTTCCTGCGAGAGTAAAGAGAGCAAAACGAATTGTATTTGGGCGGTACCGTGCATGCCCCTGAGCGGCGATATAGCCGCCCGCAGGCCGATGCGATTGCAATCGGTGTAGAGATCGAGCTTGTGGGTTACTATCAGCACTTCGTGAGTACCGATAATGCCTTGTACCTGTTCAACAGTTTCAAAGGCATCGGCATGCAGCACTATTTGAGCCCCATCTAACTCCTCGGCAAGTTCCACCCCTTTACGGAAGCTGGCTCTAGTAATGTCCTGTCCCTGGTACAGGCGGTTCGGTACTGGCTCGCTGGCAGGCTTTACAATCCGGGTGTACAGATCCTCCCGGCTGGTGGAATCCAACAGGCGGGTATACAGCTCGCCGTCTTTTAACTGCGAAGCCACTTCACTGAGTACCTGCAGGTGCTCCCGGGGTCCGCCTATCATCAGGATAACCAGATGAACCAGATCCTGCTTAGCCGGGTCCCAGCTTATCCCCGCCTTGCTGAGTCCTACTGCGATATACGTCGATTCGAAATTCTCTATTACTACATGGGGGATCGCAATTCCCGAGCCCATGTATGAGGTAATATTTTTCTCTCTCTCCAGGATTCGCTGTAGAAGATCGGTTTTGTTTAACCCAGGAACCTCATCCGAAAGATGGCTGAGAAGCTCGGCCAGGGTATTCTGTTTTTCCTGTGAATCCAAGATTACCGTTCGTCTGGGTGTAATGAAACTGGCTAATGACATATCGCTCCCTCGATTTAATTATCTTCAAGCGGAATTGGAAAAGCAAGTCGATTCACACTTTGACCAGTTTACTTGCCGGTGCGAAACTCCAGTAGTATGTTTGTGTACAGGAGGGCTGTAATGAGAATCCTGATTACAGGTTCGAGCGATGGAATCGGAAAAGAGACTGCCCGTCAACTGGCCCGTCAGGGCCACAGTATAGTATTGGTTGGCCGGGATAACAGCAAAAGCGCATCTGCGCACTCAGAGCTGCAGGCAGAGACGCATTCCGAGGTCGATCTTCTGACTGCTGATTTCGCCAGTATGGAGTCGGTATCGATTTTGGCGGACAAGGTGAACGAGTATTTCCCCGATCTGCGGGTGCTGGTAAATAACGCTGCGGTCATCCGAACCGAGCGGGTGGTTACGGTCGACGGTTTCGAGGAAACCTTTGCAGTCAACTATCTGTCACACTTCCTACTTAC
>CAZAMY010000740.1:0-1565 GCA_964485995.1 uncultured Sediminispirochaeta sp. | reverse complement strand
CTGGCGCTCATCAACACCGAGGGCCAGATAATCAGTGCTGATCTTGCCGGCCGGAAACTCGAGGGCCCCACTCCCGGCTCTCCCCTCCCTGCACTAAATCTGGGAATCTACGGCTCGACCGCCGGCGAAGGGGTAGAGCTCAATATCATCCTCGAAAGCCAGGCAGCGCTGGAGGTATACCTCGAAGACCACCGCTATTCACTGCCGCAGATCGAGGGATTCGAAATAAGCCCCCGGCCGGATTGGATGATGCCATCGCCGACCTTTGTTTCAGACGCAACCATAGCGCGCCGCACCCTCGTCGTTGAGTAATTCCGAACTTTTTTCTCTCCACTTCCCGCCCGGACGCAGATTCCGGGCGGGCCGGCGGGTTTGCAGGCCGCCGCGCTCACTTGACGTGAAATCGATGACAGCATCATACTAAAAGTATGAAATCGATATACATACGCGACATCGATCCCGAGGTACTGCAGCGGCTCAAAAAGCTGGCCGACCTGCACCATCGCTCCATGCAGGAAGAGCTCAAAGCAATAATCACCGAAGCGGTGCGCCAAATTCCGGCTGAAAACTCCGACGATGAGCTCGACCTAGTCACTGTTGCAACCGACTGCTCGCGGCCGCAGCACTCCGCGCCTGCCCGAATTTGCGCTCCGACCTGCCGCCGACGGGCGAAAAATCAACCCGCTTGAAAGGTAAAAGCCCGGCGCTACACCAACAGTAATACCCCGCCCTGTGCTAAAAAGCCGGAATCTTCCAGTTGAACACTTTTTCAAATAGAGGGGTGATTCGCCAGCGGGTGGCTGCGCTGGCGGACCGCTGCTGTTTTTCGGTTGTTGCCAGGCCGAACAGGATCAGCAGCTGCATAAAAAACTGGCTATACACCGCATCCTCGGTGATCTGGGAAATCTCTTCAAAGCCCGGCGGTTCGGCTTGCGAGTGTTCAGACAGCCTGCTAATGATATCCTTATCAACCGTCGGAAAGGCCTGCAGAAATACTTGGTTTACTTTTCGTGCTGTGATAACCGGCAGGCTGCGCAGCACATGCAGCAGAAAGACCACAGAGCCCCTGACCAGAGGCACTTCGACCACGTTATACTCATACAGGTACTCCCAGTTGAACTCATCGATAAAATTATTCAGAAGTTCAAAATAGAGCTCACCCATATCACGTTCACTCACACGAGTGTGCGGCCCCTCAAACAGTTCTTCGCCCTGACCAGGAAGGTGGAATTCACCATCAGAATGCTCGATAATGCCGGACAACTCAAGCAGGATCCGCGTCAAATGCAGATGTGGCACACTCTCCTCTCCGCGGACGCCCTGCAGACTGAAGCGGTCGGCCACATCCTTCGGCAGATTTCCGGAGGACGGCACCGCCTTTATCGGCCCCTCAGTCTCCAGTATGTGGAGCAACTGAACAGCGCTGGCCAGCACCGGTGCCTCCTCAGGCCTTATATCCTGCGGTTTCCTGATCTCCACTATATCGGTAATCTCATCCCAGCCGCCCAAGAGTATGCGTCGCATCATCTCCGGGCTCAGGCCGAAAAAATCCTGCCGGATCTGCT
>CAZAMY010000739.1:0-1566 GCA_964485995.1 uncultured Sediminispirochaeta sp. | reverse complement strand
GCCGCGGCGACTTTCGCTTCGAGGTGGTATGGCAGGGGGTAGAAGTGGCCGTGCAGGGGTTTCATTTTCAGGATCACTATTATATTGAGCGGAGGAGGGGCGGTAATGGCGCTTGAAGGGGTACTGCGGCTGAACGCCGGCGACCGGGAGCTGTTTGCAAAGGTGGTGCGGGTACTGCTGAGTGAGGTGTTCTTGCTGCGCGCTGTAGATACGGAGGAGCAGCTCTACAGTTTTGCACTGCGGAACTTCGCGGCGGTTGAGGAGTGGTTCGCCTTCGTAGGCCTGACTCTGCTGAAGGACGAGGGCTTGGGATTGATTACCTACCGCGGCGAGGCCGGCCGGCGCAGCAATTTGAACCTGGAGGAGACCTTGGGCCTGCTGGTGCTGCTGGTGGTGTACAACGAAAAGCGCAACGAGCTTTCGCTGCGCAGCGAGGTGACTCTGCAGCAGGTGGAGTTTCAGGACCGCTTTAGAGTTCTGACCGAACGGCCGGTTTCGAAAACCCGCTTTGTACACATGCTGCGCCGCCTGCAGTCGCTGAAGTTTATCCGTATTATAGGTGAAGCGGATGATCCGGGCAGTCTGCTGGTCTTGTATCCGAGCATTCCGTATATCTTTGAAGGCCGGGATATTGAAGAGTTGTGGGCCGCCATTACCGCCGGCGGCGATGAGGCGGAGGAGGAAGAAGAATGAAGTTGCTGCTGAACCGCATGCGGCTGGTGAACTGGCACTATTTTCAGGATGAAACGGTACAGTTCAAGGAGATCAGTCTGCTGGCCGGCGATAACGGCAGCGGGAAGTCGACGATTATCGATGCCCTGCAGTATGCCCTGGTGGCCAACATCAATAAAATCCGCTTCAACTCCTCGGCGGCCACCTCCCGGCAAAGCGCCCGCAGCTTGGAGAGTTACGTACGCTGTAAAATGGGGATGGAGGGGGCCGAATACGCCCGCGGCGACACCATTGCCCACATTGTACTGGAGTTCAGCGCCGCCGACCGCATGTTCTGTGCCGGTGTGATGATCGAGGCATTTACCGACGGAAGCGTAAAGGAGAGTCAGTGGGTTCTGGATAATCACCGGCTGGATGACATCCCCCTGGCCCGGGACGGGTACTACCGGGCCGCCAAAGAGCTGCGCCGCAGCCTGCAGGATATGGGGGCGGTGCTCTGTGCTACCAAACGGGAATATAACGCCCAGCTGACCATGCGGCTGAAGGTGCACCGGCGCAATGTGAGCTTCAACCCCTACCTCGAGGCACTGCTGCGCTCGGTTTCCTTTACCCCGCTGACTTCGGTTGACCAGTTTGTCTGCGACTATATCCTGGAAGAGCGTTTTGTGGATGTGTCGGCCATGCGGGAGAACCTGAATAACTACCGCGAGGCCGAGGACGAGGCCTCCCTGATGGAACGCAAGATTGCTGCTCTGGAGGAGATTGCCCGCAGTCAGGGCGATGTTGATACTATTGCCCGGCAGATTGAGAGCCAGGACTACCTGCGCCTGAAAGCCGGCCATCTATCTGTGCGGCGTGAGGCCGAGGTGAATACCGCGGCCTTGAAACGGGCGC
>CAZAMY010000738.1:0-1567 GCA_964485995.1 uncultured Sediminispirochaeta sp. | reverse complement strand
TCTGGGTGCTGAAGCTGTGGCCGCAGTGCTTGCACAGGTAGCGCTGCACCGATCCGAAGCACGCGGTCTCGTGGTGGCCGTCCTTGCGGTACCACTTTGCCGGGTGCTGGCCTTCGAAGTGCATCGGGCAATCCGGATGTGGGCAGAATGGGGGTACAAATTGATAGGTCAAGCGCATGGTATACCTCCTTGATGGGTGTTGCTTACTTAGTAAGAGGAGGTAATTCTTTCTTCTGCTTCAAGAAAGCGAAAAAATTTTTGTTAATTTCTTAATAAATACGCTAAGCTTCGGGACAGTCAAAAAGAAGCAGCGGAGGGTATCCGCTGCTTTGTAGTTTTTACGTGTGTGGTGGCTTAACCGATTATGAACTTGATCAAGAACACAATCGCTACCGCGATGGTAACGACGTTCACGTCTTTCGATTTGCCGCTCAGAAGCTTGAGTACTACGTATCCGAGCATACCGAACATAATACCGTCGGCAATACTGTATGCCAGGGGCATCATGATGATGGTCAGAAATGCCGGAATAGCCTCGGTGTAATCCTCGAAGTCGATGTGGATAATCGGGGACATCATAAAGAGACCAACCAGAACAAGGGCCGGAGCGGTCGCAGCGCCGGGAATCATCAGGAACAGCGGACTGACGAAGAGAGCCAGCAGGAAGAGTATCGCACTGGTCACTGCGGTCAAACCAGTTCGTCCTCCTTCAGCTACACCGGCTGCACTTTCAACATAGGTGGTAACGGTACTGGTACCGAGACATGCACCAACGGTGGTTCCGATAGCGTCGGCAAATAGAGCGCCTTTTACTTTGGGGATGTTGCCATCTTTGTCGATAATACCAGCCTTAGTGGATACACCGATCAGCGTGCCGACAGTGTCGAACATATCCACGAACAGGAAGGTGAACAGAACGACGAGCATGTCAATAGTAAAAATCTGGGAGAAATCAAACTTAAAGAAAATCGGAGCCAGCGAAGGGGGTGCCCAGCTGCCGGAAGGAAGCTGAGTAATACCGAGGGGTAGACCGATAACGGTGGTAGCTACGATACCAATCAGCAGTGAGCCCTTCACGCGGAAGGCCAGCAATACACCGGTGATTACCAGACCGATGATAGCCAGCAAGGTAACCGGGCTGGTGACGTCACCAAGCACAACCAGCGTCGCTTCATCGTTCACGATAACGCCGGCATTCTGCAGTCCGATGAAGGCAATAAAGAGACCGATACCGACCGAGATAGCTCGTTTCACATTAGTCGGGATGCAGTTGATAATTGCTTCACGCACATTCAGCAGGGTGAGAATAATGAAGATAATACCTTCAAGGAAAACTGCGGTCAGCGCGAACTGCCATGAATAGCCCATGGTCAATACGACTGTAAACGCGAAGAATGCGTTCAGTCCCATACCCGGTGCCAGCGCAAACGGTAGATTTGCTGCAAAAGCCATCACTAAGGTAGCGATTGCTGCCGAGAGTGCAGTTGCAGTAAACACACCGCCCATGTCCATACCTGTGTTTGAGAGAATCTGCGGATTCACAATCAGAATGTAGGCCATGGTAAGG
>CAZAMY010000737.1:0-1572 GCA_964485995.1 uncultured Sediminispirochaeta sp. | reverse complement strand
TATCACGGCTGGCGAAACGGCATTACCCCGATGCCGAGCTCCCGCCGGGCTGCGTTGTTGATGGTGCGCTGCGCCGCCGATGAGGCCGCCCGGCTCGTCTCAGAGCCCCGGCCCGGCCAGGCCGCTCCAGCCGTAGGCCAACCGATCTACATTATCGAAGCCGGTTCCGGATGGGGTGGAGTTGCGATCGACTTGGCGCGGAGGATTCCCACCGCACACATAGTGGGATTCGAAAATTCGCCGCTGCCATTTCTTTTTTCCGCTCTTCGCGCCCGGTTAAGCGGCTGCGGCCGGGTACGCTTTCGCTTCGGCGATTACCGCAAAGCCGACCTCAGGCACGCCGATATTATCGTAGCGTATCTTTTTCCAAAGGGAATGTGCGATCTTGCCCAACTCCTCGCACCAGCGAGGGCGAAAGATACGCCTGTCACACTCATCAGCAACACCTTCGCCCTGCCGGGCCTGAAGCCCGACCGCCTACTTCAAAGCGGTGATACTTCCCTTTCACCGGTCTATGTGTACCGCTCTGCAGACGTTTTTATGGAAACCGCACATTCTTAGTTAATTCATCCGTGGTTCATCTTGACAACTAATCAAAAAGTAATTACAGTAATTACATGAAAACAAAAATAATCAGAATCGGTAACTCCCGAGGCCTTCGTCTCCCCAAAAAGCTTATCGATCTATATGGGCTACAGGAAGGCTCAGACATAGAAATTGAGGAGAATCGCAGCGGCATTCTACTTAGGCCGGTGAAGCGAGAATATACCCTTCCGTGGGAGGAAGCGTACCGACAAATGGCAGCTGAACGGGAAGAAAAACTCGAATGGGAAGAATGGAAATCTACTCACGAGGATGGGCTCGATGATTGAGCGCTACGCCGTATACTGGGTCCATCTTGATCCGGGAACCGGTAGTGAAATGATCAAAACCCGGCCGGCGGTGGTAATAAGCGATAATCAAATGAACCGTCATCTGCAGACAGTTGTAGTGTGCCCAATAACCTCGCGCGTTCACCCAGCTTGGCCGAGCCGCGTCCAGACTACGGCTATCGGAACACCCTCTGAAATTGCAGTTGATCAGATCAGAACCATCTCAAGACAGCGGATCGGAGAACGAATAGGGTTTATCGATGGAACGACCGCCGCAAAACTGCGGCACATAATTACGGTTATGTACGGGGTGCTGTCGGTCACGACTGAATCTTAACAAGGGCGAGTTTTAAACCGCGAGACCCTACAGATTAACGCAACTATTCACAGACCACCGCAGGGCTCCAGTCTCAGTATCAACCCCAGTCTCAGTCTCAGCTTAGAGTTAAAAAACCCCGGATATGTCCCGGGCACATCTGCGACCATCCGTAGTTTAAATAACCTCCCCATCCGCGCGGGCTGGGCACTCTTCTGATCCCTCTTCTGGGCACTCCGCTTAAGCCTCCGCCTGCTCCTCCGCCAGCTCGCCGGCCATCTCGCGCAGTTTGAACTTGCGGATTTTGCCGCTGGCGGTCAGGGGAAACTCGTCCACGAAAAAGACGTGCTTCGGGGCCTTGTAGCGGGCCATCTTCTGCAGGGA
>CAZAMY010000736.1:0-1581 GCA_964485995.1 uncultured Sediminispirochaeta sp. | reverse complement strand
CCGGTATACGGGCTTTGGGATTTCAGCCTCGGACAGGGGATCGTCGGAGGTAAACTCGTGTCCGGTTTCAAGCAGGGGCTCGAAGCTGGAGAAATGGCTAAAAAAATACTGGCCGGCAACCGGGTGAGTAAAATACCGGTTCGAACCAGCAATCCCTATACGTATGCCTTTGACTACACTGCACTCGAAAGGTTTGGTATTCGGGAGGCTGAACTGCCGCAGGAGAGCATTATCATCAACCGGCCCTACTCGGTAATTAGAGAAAACCGGGAGCTCTTTATCGCTATTTTCACTGTAATTATCTTTTTAACAATTCTGGTGGCTGCCCTGATTATCAATATTCTCCTGCGTCACCGGGTAGAAAAGGCCCTGAAGCGTGCCCAGAGTTATATCATTGGTATAATCAATTCGATGCCTTCGATTATTGTAGGGGTTGATCCGCAAGGCTGCATTACCGACTGGAATCTGCGAGCAGAGCGGGAGAGTAAGGTAAGTGCAGACGGAGCCATGGGCCGACGATTTGATGAGGTGTTCAGCCGCTTTAGCGGGCAGATGAATCAGATAAACAATGCTATTGCACAACAGAAAACCGAGCATATTATAAAAACAAATGGAACCAAAGATGCACACACCCGTTATGAAGAAATCGTAGTGTATCCCATGATTACCGAAGGGACAGAAGGGGCGGTGATCCGCGTAGATGATAAAACCGAACAACGCAAGTTCGAAGAGATGATGATCCAGAACGAAAAGATGTTGTCCGTCGGGGGCTTAGCCGCCGGGATGGCGCATGAAATCAACAATCCGCTCAGCGCAATGGTGCAGAACGCCCAAGTTGCACTGCAGCGGCTAAAAACCGAGAATCCGGCCAATCTCCGTTCGGCAGAAAAAGCGGGGCTTTCATTTCCAGCACTCCAGGCTTATGTGGCAGACCGGGAAATCATCCAGCAATTGGAAATGATTAGAGAAGCCGGCAAGCATGCAAAAGATATAGTGCTGAATATGCTCAACTTTGCCCACCGCAGCGATGCCGGCCGCTCGAGCCACGACATTCTCATGCTTCTCGACAGCACAGTCGAACTGGCCTCGATCGAGTTCAACCTGAAAAAGAGCAATGATTTCAAGCGAATAAGAATAGAGAAGAAATATGCACCCCGCATTCCGACCATTCTCTGCGAAGCCGGAAAAATTCGACAAGTCTTTCTAAATATTTTGCGCAACGGTGCAGCAGCTATGTTCGAACGGCAAAAAATCGAAGGCAGCGGGTATACGCCCCGCTTCAGGCTGAGAGCAGGCCGGGAAGCGAGCGTGGTGCGGATAGAAATTGAGGACAACGGAATCGGAATAAAAGATGAAATAAAGTCACGCATATTCGAACCGTTTTTTACTACCAAACCGGTAGGTGAAGGCACCGGCCTCGGATTATCAATTTCTTATTTCATTATTACGGAAAACCACGGCGGCAGCCTGGAAGTGCAGAGCACAGTAGGCGAAGGAACCACCTTTATAATTCGCCTGCCGGCGGAGGAGTCTACGCAAAACCAAAAATCCGAAGAATGAAGAAAGCGTAGAAAATGAGCA
>CAZAMY010000735.1:0-1587 GCA_964485995.1 uncultured Sediminispirochaeta sp. | reverse complement strand
AAAATTATTGCCCCATACGGTCATGAAATCGCCTTCGATCTCTTCGGAAGCCATCTTAGCAGTAATCTTCTTGTCTAAGATTTTTTCCTCTTCCTGCCCAGCAGCAGCCTGTTCTTCAGGCTCTTCAGCCTGCTGACCACAGCCAACCAGTAGTACTCCTGCAGCCAGTACGACTACCAGAGCCAGTAACAAAACACTAATTCTTTTTTTCACTTCTGTACCTCCAAAAAAAAGTTTTATTTTTAATAAAAATAATACGCATTGTTTTTTACCTCCTTGACTATCCTCTTCACACCTCCTTTCTACTGTTTCGAGAAGTATTTTAGAGCTCCTTCAACAAAGAACTCTACTCCCAGTGGCATCACATCTTCATCGATGTTAAAGCGAGGATTGTGGTGTGGAAAATCGGTCTCCTTCGCAGGGTTTCCAGTTCCGAGAAAAGCAAATACCGCCGGGACTCGCGCGGCATACGCAGCAAAATCTTCGCCAGCCATCGAAGCATGTTCTACCACTCTATTCTCATCACCGAGAATCTCTTTTGCTGTCTCACGGGCCAGCTGCACCATTGCGGGGTTGTTGATTACAGCGGTGTTTTCTCGCTCTATCTCAACCTCGCATGAGCAGCCGTGGGTTGCACATACACTCTCGGCAATATGTCGCAGTCGTTTCGGCGGATTCTCTTCACTCTCGGGTCCGCCTTCGTAGAGGTACCGCATGGTACCTTCGAGCACCACATCGTCCGGAATAATATTATTTTTCGAACCGCCCTGGATCTTCCCGAACATTATCACGGTTGGTTTCATTAAACTTATTTCGCGGGTCTGTATACGCTGAGTTGTCTGAATGATATCAGCAGCGGCTACAATCGGATCCACCGCACTTTCAGGATATCCGGTGTGGCCGCCTTTGCCTTTGACGGTAATCTTGAAGATATCCATAGTCGCCATCACAGGTCCGGCCTGTACCCCGATTAAGCCGCTCTTTACTGGAGTCCAGATATGAATTGCAATAGCAGCCTCCGGTTCGGGATTTTTCAGAACACCTTGCTCAATAAGAATTTCAGCACCAGCGACCTCTTCGTTCGGCTGGAACAGGAACTTGATGCGGCCGGATATCTGATTCTGCATACCGGTTAGGATTTTTGCAGCTATCAACAGCATTGCTGTGTGGGCATCGTGTCCACAGGCATGCATACATCCGTCATTCTGTGATTTATAGGGAACATCGTTCTCTTCCTGTATCGGAAGTGCGTCCATATCGGCACGCAAGAGGAGGGTCGGCCCGGGACGGGCCCCTTCGAGGGTGGCTACAACTCCCGTTTTCGCCACCCTCTCCGGTGTTAGACCAATATCTTTCAAATATTGTTCTACTTTGTCAGCGGTTCGGTACTCTTCAAATCCAAGCTCGGGATGCATGTGAAAATCGCGACGCAATTCGATCAATTCGTCTTTCAATGCAGCTACTTGGTCTTTTACTGCCATTCCTTACCGCCCTATATTACGTTTCTCTCGAGCAGCGTCTCCGCTACCTGTACTGCGTTCAATGCCGCACCCTTGCGGATGTTGTTCGACACGACCCACAGATTCA
>CAZAMY010000734.1:0-1587 GCA_964485995.1 uncultured Sediminispirochaeta sp. | reverse complement strand
GGAACTGCAGCTGTCCTCGGGTGAAGAGCGAACGTACCGCGGGAATCTCGAGCCCCATTACAACAGTCGGGGCAGAGTAGTCGGCTGCTATGCAGCGGTGCAGGATATTACCGACGAGAAACTCGCCGGAGAAGACTTTCTGACCGGCCTGCCGAACCGGCGCAAGTTCGAAGAACTGGCGAACTTTCTGATACTGAGTCGCGAGCGCAAAGGGGCCCAGGTAAGTTTTCTCATGCTCGATATTGACCGGTTCAAACGTGTAAACGATAATTACGGCCACGCCGTCGGCGACGAGGTACTAAAAAGCATCGGCACCATCCTCAGCCGGTCGGTTCGGCGGTCCGATGTGTTCTGCCGGTGGGGCGGAGAAGAGTTCGCTATACTGCTGAATGAGAGCGATTTGGAAAGTGCCAGAGTTTTTGCCGATCGGCTGCTCGCTTCTATCCGGAATTACGATTTTGGACGGGTTGGTAAAATAACCGCCAGCGGTGGCATAGCCGCGGCGATCCCGGATGAAGAGCTCACAGATCTGCAGCATAGAGCAGACCAGGCCCTCTATCGTGCCAAGCAAGAGGGCCGCGACCGGGTGGCCGCAATCGGGTAATCTGCGCCGCCTGCTGATCTCCCCATACCCTCAAAAAACCGGGCTATATCGCAGTTTGACATAATATATGTGAAACCCGGCTTAAGGGTCATACGTCAAGATCAGATTCAGCAGTTCATTCCGGTTGGAGACGTTCATCTTGTAGTAGATATGCATGCAGTGGCGTTCGATAGTCCGCGGACTGATCTCGAGGACCGCGGCCATTTCCTTCGCGGAATAGTTCCGGCAGAGAAGCACGCAAATTTCGGTCTCTCGCGGACTCAGGGCAATCATACCGGGCTGCTGGTTGGCGTGCCGCACCCGCCTTTCCATACCATTTTCGTTCTGTTCTATACGAGTGTACAGTTCGGCAAATAATCCGGTCAACTGTCTGAAGTTCTGTGTATCTTTGTGGGAAAAGGCTTTTGAGCCGCGGCTGCGGTTCAAGGCAACGATATGAACACATTTTGCCATATTTCGACTGAAGCCGCAGCCGATAGAATGGCCTATGTGCAGCGGTCGGTTGAAATCGGTGTCATACTCCGTATGCCGGTAATGAGTCCATGATATAGGCCCGAACATCATGTGTCCGAAATGAAAAGGGACCGGACAGACCCGTCCGTAGCGAACATTAAAATCCGGTACCAGGACCGTCGCATACTCGGGCCATCTTATACAGTGTGGGTAATTATCGAAGTATTCGAAAAAAGCGGCTCCGCGGTCGGCAGGAATCAGATTGTCGATATGCTCGCTCAGACTTGCTTCAAGACCGGCAGCATCCTCCTGCCGGATCAGATCGTTCAAGAGCTCGTATAAGCCATTCCAATCTGCACCGATATTCATAATACCTTTTTTCCTGTTAAAAGTGTACGCCTGTAAATTCTCCCCTGTCAAGTGATTATTTCCTGTCACTACGCACGTTTTACGGATGCGGAGCGCTATCGATGGATATATGGTAATAACAAAAGGCAGGGATAGAAGAATGGAAAAAAGATGTTTTTCTC
>CAZAMY010000733.1:0-1592 GCA_964485995.1 uncultured Sediminispirochaeta sp. | reverse complement strand
ATATGGATCGCTCACCCCTGTATGGCGGCAAGATCGTGGGGATGGGTCCGCGTTACTGTCCCTCCATCGAAGCTAAGGTGGTGCGCTTTCCCGACCGCAACCGTCACCAGATTTTTGTGGAGCCCGAGGGGCTCGGCACAGAAGAGATGTATCTGAATGGAATATCCTCCTCACTACCGGAGGAGGTGCAGGAGCGATTCATCCGCACGCTGCCGGGGCTGGAACATGCCGAGATCATGCGGCCGGGCTATGCGGTGGAGTACGACTTCCTCGACCCGCGGCACCTGCTGCCTTCCCTGGAATCGAAGCGTATGCCGGGGCTGTTCGTAGCCGGTCAAACCAACGGCACCAGCGGTTACGAAGAGGCCGGTATTCAGGGGCTATTGGCCGGGGTAAATGCCGCCATGAAGATGCAGGGCAAGCCGCCGCTGATTCTCAGCCGGGCCGAGGCCTACGGCGGGGTGCTGGTTGACGACCTGGTGACCAAGGGGACCAACGAGCCCTACCGCATGTTTACCAGCCGGGCGGAGTACCGCCTGAATCTGCGCCACGAGTCGGCGGACGTGCGTCTGCTGGAGAAGGCCTACCGCATCGGTCTGCAGACCGAAGAAGCCCACCAGCGTCTGCAGGAAAAACTGCAGAATGTCGAAGAGATCCGGACCCTGCTGGAGAAGCGGCGCCTCAAACTAAAGGAGGATGTCGGCCCGCAGGAGAAGGCCGCCTGGGAGGCTCACAACGGCAAGACCATGCTGCAGGTGCTAAAAATGCCCGAGGTAGACATTGATCAGGTAAAACGCTTCATGCCCGAGCTCGATGCGTTCCGGCAAAACCACCTGGAGCACGTCGAGCTGGAGGTGAAGTACGAAGGCTACATCCGCCGGCAGCAGCAGCAGGTCGACCGCTTCCAGCGTTTGGAGAATATGCGGATACCCCCGGATTTCGAGTACGACCGGGTCGAGGGTATTTCCACCGAGTCGCGGGAGAAGTTCAAGCAGATAAAGCCGATTTCGGTGGGGCAGGCGTCCCGCATTTCGGGGGTGCGTTCATCCGATATAGCGGTGCTGATGGTGGCCCTGGGGAACAAAGCGCGCTCATGATACTCACAGAAGAGGAGCTCCAACTACTGCGCAGCGGTCTGCAGCAGCTCGATGTGCCGGCCGGTGACGAACAGCTGGACTGGTACCGGCGCTACATCCGCGAACTCCAGCTCTGGAACCGGCGGGTCCGGCTTATCTCGGGCAGCCCCCGCGAGATCATCATCCGGCATATTCTCGACTCACTGGCCCCGTGGCAGCTGCTAGGCCGTGAGATGGCGGGGCTTGCGGGAGCACAGGGCGGCTCTGTCCTCAGCATAGCCGATGTGGGCTCGGGAAATGGCTTCCCGGCGCTGGTGCTGGCCGGCTTGAGTGTCCGCGGAATTCTGCCGGCGGCTGACTACTACCTGGTTGAGCGGGGGGCTAAAAAGGCGGCCTTCTTGCGTTCGACTGCCGGACTGCTGGGCCTGTTCGATACCGTGCGGGTTGAGGAGATGGATGTTCGGCAGAGATCGGAAGAGCGTCGTGTAGGGAAAGAGTGTTCAGAGCCGTGTAGAT
>CAZAMY010000732.1:0-1592 GCA_964485995.1 uncultured Sediminispirochaeta sp. | reverse complement strand
GGGACTGCGCAGCGTCGATTCCCACAAGCTTCGAACCAGATTGCGCTTTGCCGAGCAGTATCTGCCGACTGGGGCCGGCACTGGGGCCGGGGGTGCGGCAAAGTTAGCCGGCGAGCCGGCATTGGCCTACATCGACCACCCGCGGGAGCGTGAAATTTCATTGGGCAACGGAGAGAAGGACGTGTACCGCCAGGTCATCTGGTCGCATGGGGCGCAGAGCGACGGAATGGCGGAGGTACTGGCCCGCTTTGACGACGGAAGTGCGGCCATGCTGCGCAACTACTACGGTCGCGGAGTGGTGTATTACTTCGGGCTCAGTTTTGCCGAGTCGGTACTGTTGCCACAAACCGGCGGCGACTACGAGGCCCAGCGCAGCTTTGTGAACACCGTCGAACCGTCGGCGGATGTGGTCATGCTGCTGATAAAGGCGCTGTACGAGGATACTGTTCCGCTGGCGGTCTACCAAAGCGCCGTGCCCCAAGCCCGGCCGACGGCCCTGCTGCTTTCGCACGATGTGGATGCCCAGACCTCCTTTGTCGACTCGCTGAAGTACGCCGCGCTGGCTGAGGAGTTCGGCGCCCGGGCGACATTCTTCATCAACACCAAGTATTACGAAAACTGGATGGACATCGCCTACTACTCGATTCCGGCCAACCAGCGGGCCATCCGCGAACTGGCCCGCCGCGGACACGAGATCGGCTCCCACACCGTTGCGCATGCACGGGAGTTCGACGAGGCGCCGGTCGGCAGCCCGCAGGTCGATTTCGGCTCGTATTCCCCAAAGGAACAGATTACCATCAACGGCGAGGTGCGGGTGAGCAAGCAGCTGCTCGACCAGGACGTGCCGCAGCAGAACAGCGTCAGCTTCCGGGCCGGCTACCTGGCCTTCCCCCCGGAACTGATCTCCGTGCTGGATGCCGCCGGCTACCGGTACGACTCCTCCTTTTCGGCCAATGATGTGCTGACCACCTTTCCCTACTTTGCCCTGCCCCAGCGGCAGCCGGGGGCCGCACAGTCGCAGATTATCGAGATTCCGGTGACCTTCGACGATGCGGTTGGCTACCTGACCAGTGAAACCGAGGCGCCGGCGGTGCAGCAGTGGAAGCAAGTGGTAAAGGCCCACGCCGACAATGAGACCATCAGCGTACTGCTAATCCATCCCTCCGACAGCCGCAGTAAGACCTACAAGCTCGATGCCCAGCGCGAGTTGATGGAGTATGCCGCAAGTCTGGACGCCTGGATAGGCAGTATCGGGCAGTTCGGCGACTTCTGGCGGGCCCGCCACCAGCTGCAGATCACCAATGTTCGTAAAAGCGTCCCGGGCAGCCACAGGCCCGCCACCCGCCTTACGATTCAGCTGTCGCAGCCGACCCAGGCGCTGCACCCGCTGACCGGGATAGTTGTGCCAGGAAGTTATCCCACAGATGCAGTTTCTGTAGTGGATTCAGCCGGAAATACAGTACCGGTCCAGGTCCGCAGTGCCGGCGGCAAGCTTTTTATACAGCTCGACACTAATTAAAAGGCCAGCATGCGCACTCCATAGCCAACGCCGCCCCCTCTTCCTCAACAGCCGAGCAACTATACATTAAAAA
>CAZAMY010000731.1:0-1595 GCA_964485995.1 uncultured Sediminispirochaeta sp. | reverse complement strand
GCCGAGGCCGGCACTGGCGGCAATTGCCCGCAGTTTTCCGGCGGCCATGCTGAACTTGTTGCTGGTGTTCTCATCCCTCTGCAGTTCATCAACGGTAAAAACCGTGTTCTCGGAAAGCTTGATTATCGATCCGTTCGGTTCGAGCTGCAGCTCTGCAATCGTTGAGTTTGTGCGCACCGTATCTCCGGGCTGCAGTGCCATCCCGAAGTATACCTGCACCGGTTCGCGGGCAGTATCCAGCACTTCGATCTGCGTGTCGTCTTCGTAATAGGCCAGGACTGCCGACGGCTCTGCACTTTGCGCAAACAGAAGTCCTGGTACACAGAGTGTGCTCAGTATTAATAAAAGCAATAGTCTTTTCATGATTAATCCTCCTTAGGCCCTACATCGTGATAGAGCTGGAAAGCTTGGCGGTAGTTTCCCACGAACCGGTTTCAGGTACGTACCTCAGCGTGTATCCGAGTGTAATTACCGCCGGTCCGGTTTTATAGTTTAAGTTAGCTAGAATTACCGCATCTTCGCGACTGAACAGTTCGTCTATATCACTGATGTATTTTTTGTCGTAAGTTACATCGAAAAAGATTCCCGGCAGCAGGCCTTCCGCCACAGTAAGGGTAGAGCGCAGGTGGGGCAGGGTCGAAGGCTTCGCGGTTTCCGGCTGAAATGCGGCGTCGACACTGGTCTGAAAGACGATTGCATCGCTCAACAGGCTGAAGCCGAGCATCGCCTGCCAACCTGCGTAGCCGGGCACCGGGTTGTTTCCGGAGTAAATCTGGTACTTTGCCTCCCGGTACAGGTCGTAGGTTCCGTCAAAATAGAACGGCACAAAATTGTCGCCCAGAAAAAGGGTGTTGAAGCCGTAGCTGAGAGATTTGAGCGCCTGTCCGCCGAAACCGACCAGTTGGCCGACATTCAGCTCATCACCGCCCGGCTGGAAAGCCGTGTCACCGTAAAGGGCCAGGCTGAGTGCCTCGCGGCTGAGCAGCGGCTGAATAAAGTCGAAGCTGTACATGCTTACCGCCTCCGGGTTGGCCACGCCTGTGGCGGTGAAATCGTAGTTGGCATCCGGTTGGGTATCGGCAGCGGCCGTTACACCGAACTGAATATTTTTCACAACCGGCAGGCCCGTATCTATGAGCGGTCTGGCATACACTCTGGAGCCGAGTACATCGAACTGGGCCAGGTTGCCGACAAAGGTTTCAACCCCTATGTAAGGAAAATTAAACAGCTGGCCATCGACATCCAGCGCCAGCCCGACGATCCGCTTTTCCGGCAGGAAGAGCGCATTGGAATAGTTGGCCATAATAAATCCGGTCCCGAGGCTGGCGTCCTCGACGGTGCCTATCTTGCCGTAGAAGGGATCACCCTTCTGACCGTAGCGCACGTAACGGAACAGCGGCAGGTAAATGTCAAAAAAGCTGTTGTCACTGTCCGGTATCCAGTCCTCTTCCCTGAAGTCGAAGCTGCTGTCTCCCGCGTCATCTACAAAGCGGTAGTGCAGGGTAACCCCTAATCCGATGCCCACTTTACCGAAGGTGAATTCGGGATTCAATCCTAAACTCTGATATGTGACTTGCTCGCCGCCCTCGTTGAAT
>CAZAMY010000730.1:0-1597 GCA_964485995.1 uncultured Sediminispirochaeta sp. | reverse complement strand
AGAAACTTGGCCCTTTCTTGTACCCTAACCCGTACCCTAAGTTTCCCTTCTGCCGCGCTCAGGACTCCAGACATAAGAGCTCCCGTGCCTGCGACTCATCGGCAAGCTCATAGCCAAGCCGCCCTATGTAGTTGCGCATAGCCGCAACAAGATCGAAATTCCTGCGGGCCGGCACGCCATACACATCGGAGGGACTGTCCTCGAAGCCTACCCGTATCCAGCGGGCACCCAGCGAGAGCGCCGCCGCAATCAGGCCCGGGTCGCTACGCCCGTGCAGCATCAGGCCCCAGACCGCATCATCCGGGATAAGCTCGGCAGCCATATGAATAAAGCGCGGGTCCAGTGGAATGGCCCCGGGAATTCCCATGCAGAGGCTGAAGCGCAGCGGAGCCTCTAAAACCCCATCTGCATGCAGCTGGAGCGAAGCCGGAATCATTGTGAGGCTGAAGAGCTCCAGTTCGGGGACTATCCGGCGTGCCTGCATATCACCGGCCCAGTAGCGGATGTCGTCGGGAGAGTTCACATAGACCCCTCCGAAGAAGTTGGTCGAGCCCATGTTCAATGAGGCCATCTCGACCGACTCATTCGTAAGCACAACACAGCGCTCTGCCGCGCTCAAGCCTTCTACTCAGCCGGTAGACCCCTGCAAAATAATTGATGAATCCCTCCTGAGAGCTTCTACGGTAGCATTGAAGACGCGCATATCGGTAGTCGCTTCACCGGTCTCATCCCGCACATGCAGATGGACCAGAGCGGCCCCCTCCTCCTCACACCGCCGGATATCCTGTGCAACCTCTTCCGCAAGGTATGGCGAGTGAACAGCAAGCGCTGGCCACGCTCCGATCGGCGCCAGGGAGATAATAATCGGCCCTTTCTTCATCCTAAGCCCTCCTTTTATTGACAGCTGATGTATATTGTGTTATAAATATTGTATACAATATTATTAGGTAGGTCAAATGATTGGTGTATCACCGGCATACTTTTTATCACTCTTTTCACCGAATTTCACTCCGGCTGACATAGAGCAGTCTCTGGAGCGGATTCGCGGGACCGGTTTTCGAACACTGCAGCTGGAAACCTTTACTCCAGCCCAGGTTGCTGATTGGGACGCAGACGCCTGCCGCAGTTTATCTGCGGCGCTCAAAAATGCCGGGCTGACGGTTTCACAATTCGTCGCCCATCATCTGCTGCCCTACTTTGCGTCGGTAGAGGGCCTGTGTTCCAACCATCTGACCACTGAATTCAGAAGAGTGATCGGCATTGCCGAGCAGGTCCATCCCGGCGGAATTATCACCATACCCCAGCCGTCGTTCGAACTGCCGCAGGATAGGAAGTGGCCGGTGTACTCTAGCTTGTGGTCGCTGTACCTCGATTCACTGCATAAACTGCGGAACATAGCGGCGGAGGCAGGTTTTACCCTGGCAGTGGAGATTCTGCCGGGATCGCTGCTGGGAAGCAGCGAGGGATTCCTGCGTATGACTGAAAGCCTGGGGGCACCCTATATCGGCCTTAATCTCGATACCGGACATGCCTGGGCATGTAAGGAAAAAATCGAACTGATTCCGCTGAAAGCCGGTAAATATATCTGCGGCACCCA
>CAZAMY010000729.1:0-1598 GCA_964485995.1 uncultured Sediminispirochaeta sp. | reverse complement strand
GGTTGATATGTTTAGTTCATATAATGAGGTTTATGAAATGGAACTTGGACGTCGTGCGGATGTACTGCAGCAACGTAGAATCGACTCCCGGGTACAGCAGGCCCGCCGCCGCATGCGTTCTGCAAGCGGGACCTCGAATTTGTTGGCCAAAATCAGTTCGAGTCTGCTACAATTGGGCAGTTTTGGATGCAGGGAGTAACTACTGTTGGACTACAGAATCGAGATAATTCCGGCATTTGAGTTGTTGGGAGCTGCCATGAACTACGCCTTTAGAGCTGATGAGGCGGATGACAGAATCGAGACCAGCCGGGCCATTCTAGAGTGGCGTGAGAAGGTGGAGGGCGAAATCTCTCCATTTCTTTCGTCGGACGTGGAAGAGCTATTCAAATATACCGCACCTATGAACTTCCTGCGGGAAGCAGTACTGCGGTTTGAGCTCGAGACTCCGGAAAAGTTGTGCGACTGGCTGGGTTCCGGACATATTTCCGACGCGTTGGAACTGATGCGTGAGTTGTTTGAACTTGGGGATGGCGACCCGTTTAATCTCGATCCGGCAAGCTTGGAAGCTGCGTATGAGAAACATGATAGTCTGCTGCACACTTCCGTATCTGAAGAGGTCGCGGTAGTACTGTATGCTGTCCGGTATCCGAATGCATTCTTGCGCCGTCTGAAGATAGTCTTAACAGAGTTCTATGAGTCTTTTGTGAAGAATGAGTTGCCGTATGCACTCGAGTTCCTGGAACCGAAAAGAGATGAACATCAGAAACTTCTTGACGATGATGCCCAGAAGTTCCTGAACCAGATTACTATGGACAACTTCAGCTCCCTTTATTCTCCTGATCAAGCGGTGAGAATAGTGCTCAGCTATTTTGCAAACCGCTTCATCTCCCTCAATACCGAGCAGCTTAAAGTAATCATCTACGGTTTTGATGTAGAGCAGCTCTTCCGCAATTTCGATACCACCCGGGTAGTTGATCAGTATCTCAAAGCCCTGGCCGACCCGAAACGGGCAGCCATTATGCGGCTATTGAAGCAGCGTCAATGGTACGGAAAAGAGCTGGCCGATCACTTCTCCCTCACCACAGCCACAATGTCCTATCACATCGAGAAACTGCTCTCCAGCCGTTTGATCCAGTTCCACACTGCCGAGAAAAACCGCCTGCTTTACTCTATCAACCACGAGGGTATCGAAGAGATGCTGAGGCTGTTGCGGGATGATTTTCTCTAAAAGCTATTCAAGATTCTGTCCGCAACCCCATGTTTGCGGCGGCTGTGTATTCCTACTACAATTGATATAGGTGGTGTTAAATAAGTTAGGGAGATCAGCCATGAAAGAGTATGATGCTATTCTTATTGGAACCGGGCAGGCCACCGGTGTGATGCTGCCGGCCTTAATGGAACTCGGCCGGGTAGCGGTAATCGAAAAAGACAGGGTTGGCGGAACCTGTGTAAACTGGGGCTGCACTCCCACTAAAACACTGGTAGCCAGTGCAAGAGCTGCACATATGGTGGGCAGGAGCGCTGACTATGGTGTTAATATCGGTGCGGCCGGGACTTCCTTAGATTTCTCACGGGTGATGGAACGGCAGAACAGCATC
>CAZAMY010000728.1:0-1599 GCA_964485995.1 uncultured Sediminispirochaeta sp. | reverse complement strand
CATGGCCAGGAAGATCTTACGCTACTTCAAGGAGGATCAGAATTACCTCGACGCCTTTATCGAACTAGAATATCTCATTAAGTACTCCCGATCCATCCGCGGTTTCGACCCGCTCATCATCGAATATGCCGAGCTGATCCTCGAGCATTACCGCAGTATCGTAACCGATTTCGAGGTACAGCTTGAATCCAGGATAAAAGAGATGGCCGAATCGACCCTTTCGGCGAAGGCGCGGCAGCTGTATAAGGAGAGCCAAACGGCCCTGTTTCTGCAGGAGCGGTTGAAGATAGAAATCCGAAAATATATGTCGGACCACGATCTGACCAAAATGTGGAGGGCTGCAGTCAGCGCAAATTACGACGCGCCGGAACTGACTATCCGTTCCGGTAAACAATAAAAGGATGTACCGACACCGTCTTCTTATAACATTTCTTATCTGCCTGCTCCCGGGATGGCTGAATGCCGAAATCATCATCGATACCGCAATAGGTTTTCAAGGCGCATATGTCCCCGGACAACATGTACCGGTTTGGGTGTTTGTACAGTCAACCGGCGGTTCAATTCGCGCACAGCTATCCGTTCAGCAGAACCGCTCCACCCTGGTGCATCAAACCGGGGATATCCGCTACACAAGCGCCTGTGAACTGCAAAGGAGCGATACTAAACGCTACTTTTTCTCCATTCCCATAAAGAACCGCTATACCCCCCTCACTGTTTCTCTTGCCGATGAAACCGACACACTCTATGAACAGACCGTCGAACTCCCCCTGAACGCTGAACCAGCTCCCTTCCTGCTCGATCTGACCACCCGCCGCCGGATTCTCCAGAGCCCTGGCGAGACGAAACTGCCGGTCTACGCTGCCAGCCCCGATCTGCTGCCGCTCCGCTGGAGTGCGTATGGTTCTGTAAATGCCGTGCATACCGATACCGCCTTCTATGCGGCCCTCGGGTCCCCGCAGCAGCATGCACTGCATAACTATGTGGCGGCCGGCGGGAGAATAGTCTTTGTGCCGGGCCCTCCGTCCAGGCATCCGCTCGACTCCGATGACCCGCTGCTGCCGGAGGAGTTCCGCCGCCGGCTCCAAAGCAGAGGCCCGTTCGAGGCAGTTTCGAAGCAGATCGGTCTGGGAGAAGTATACGCAGCTGAAAGCCCCCTCGTTCCCCCGCCAAATTCCTCACATGCGGTGCGTACAACTCTGGAAACAGGAGATTTCGAACACCGGGTACTGACAGCCCTGCGCAGTGAAGCGGAATTCCGGGTTCCTTTTATCGGAAGAAGCTCGGCAATCTGGTTTATCAGTATCCTCTGCATTGCTGCAGCACTGCTGCGTGCCTACATACGGAGCGAAAACGGAAAACCGCTGATTTCAATTATTCTGCTGATGGCAGGACTGCTCGTGTTTAGTACAGGTGGCGAGTTTTTTTTCACTCGCCACATCCGCAACTCTCCGCTGTATGTTGTGGAAAGTCAGGTTCTGCGTACAAACGGACACGGATTTGCCGGGCTGCAGAGCCGGGCCATCCTCCTGGCCTCCAGCCCGGTCACCATGCAGACTCAATTAGGGGATAGGGCTGCGTATGTCTCCGTAGAGGGCAACC
>CAZAMY010000727.1:0-1601 GCA_964485995.1 uncultured Sediminispirochaeta sp. | reverse complement strand
GTCATAGCCCTGATCTTTCAGAATGCGGCCGGCGGTTACCATCGAGGCTGCTCCGCCCTTCTGATCGCTGGCGCCGCGGCCGTGCACCTTGCCGTCTTTGATTTCACCGGAGAAGGGATCGAAAGACCACTGTGAAGGGTCGCCAACTTCAACGGTGTCAATGTGGGCATCGAAAGCGATTTTCTTGGGGCCGTTGCCGACCCGGCCAATCACGCTGCCTAGATTGTCGATTCGCACTTCATCGAAGCCGGCCTCTTCGCACATCTCAACGATCTTGCGGCAGACCGCCTCTTCATCAGCGCTGTACGATTTGATTTTTACCATTTCGGACAGGGTCTTGGCTGTATAGTCGCGATACTCACTCGCTTTTGCCAGTATTTCATCTTTGATTGCCATTTTGGGAACTCCTTAAATAATCTGTTCTCTATCTCAGTGTAACGCGGCCCTACTCGGGCAGCTTGTTTATGTTATCCCACAACTTGCGGGCCGCTTGGCGGCTCTCGGAGAAAATCTTCTCCACGTCGAAGGGAAACTTCCTATCTTCATATACCACCTGTCCGTCGATAAGTACCGTCCGCACATCGGTAGAAGCCATGCCAAAGGCCATATGGCCGTCGATATTGTCGCCGGTCAGCGGCGTGGGGGCCTGGTAGTCGGAGATTACCAGGTCGGCCTTGTATCCTTTTTCCAGCCGGCCGAACTGCTCGCCGAAGTTGCGGTTCAAGAGCTCATTTCCGTTGGCCAGCAACTTGAGGAAGGCATCCGAATAGAGGCTGCCGTGTTCATCCTGGTGCTTGAAGAAGGCAAACTTGAACTCTTCCCACATATTCGCACCGATTCCATCGGTTCCGATGGCAACGTTCTTGAACATCGGCAGCTTCCGGTTGTAACCGACCCCGTTGTTCATATTGCTCTTAGGGTTGTGCACTAGAAAGCTGTCGGCGGCATTCACCATCTTTACATCCTCTTCGGAGAGGTGCACGCCGTGTACGAATATGGCTTTGTCGTTTAACACGCCAAACTCAGACAGGCGGGCCATAATGTCTTTGTTGTAGTGCAGGTGCGAATAGCTGGCGTCGTATTTGCCTTCGGCCACATGCACATGGAAGCCGCGACCGGTCTCTTCGATCAGCTCGGCAATCGCCTTCAGCCCCTCGTCGGGAATGGTAAAGGGGGCGTGTCCGCCGATGGCGGCTTCTACCAGATGGCGCCCGCCGCTCTGTTTCTCCTGCTCGGCGGCTTCAGCGAACTCGCGGTTCTCCTCGATGCCGGCATACATACCGTCCATACCGTTGCGGTCGGTCACCTCGTAACAGGTCATTCCGCGCAGCCCGGTCTCACTAAAGCTCTTCTTAACCGTGTTCAGACTGCCCTTGATGTAGTTAGGGCTGGCATGATGATCGATAACCGCAGTGGTACCCGATTTAATCGCCTCGATCGAGTTTATGATCGATGAGTAGTACAGTGTCTCTTCATCGAGGGCCCGGTCGAGCTTCCACCACAGGTTGCGCAGCACCGACACGAAGTCAGGGGTCGGACCGACGTTGGCCATGATTCCACGGGCCAGGCCGGAGTAGTAGTGGTGGTGGCTGCAGACCAGC
>CAZAMY010000726.1:0-1602 GCA_964485995.1 uncultured Sediminispirochaeta sp. | reverse complement strand
TTTACCTTACGGGAAATATCATAATCGACGCTGAGTTGAAAAGCAAATTTTTTGTGGTTCTTTTAAGAAATTACTGTAGATCGCGGTTGTACATTTCTGCGATTTGGTTGACTTGATCACGGATTTGCCGCCGGTATGAACCCGGTTCGAGCACTTCTACAGAAGTGCCGCATTGCACCAGTCTGAGAAACAGTTCTATCGAATTTTCGACTTCGATATGACAGATGATATTGCCGTTCTCATCCGGTTCATCTATATGGAGGTTCTTATAATAGAGATAGCGAAACACGTTCATTACCGACCGTTCCCGCATCTGCAGCTTAAGAGGAACCAAATCGCGGCTCTCCACCGGTCCTTCGTCGCTTACACGCCGAAAGGCCCGCAGGTTATCCGGAATGGTATAGGTTTGATCGAGGATTTCAGCGTCTTTTATATCGGTTATATCGATTGTCTGAATTTCGGCGGTATGCCGCAGACGACCGGTCACGCTTATCGGCCGGCGTCCGTTAGACTGTTCACTGAAACCGATAAAATAGGGTGCGAATTCGGTCTCCTCTTCCATAGCACTCTGTTTGTCGATGTGCCGAATACGTACGATTTTTCCTGAGACCCATGAATCGGTGAGGGTTTCGAGTACTCGAATGTAGTCAGGATCCTGTTTGTTGGCTCCCAACTCTATAGATTCAGCAACAGCATTGATGTTTTCGCTCATGGTAGGCGCATAATTACGCAGGTTTTCGGCCAGTTTTCGCAGCCCCGAGGACATGTGGGGATTATGATACTCGGTGTGCTTTGCCAGCAGCTCAGCCGACAGGTGAAAGGCCAGGCTCTCATATACACTGAGCTTCATCATGTTCATTGATTCATCCTGGGACACGCCAATAGCGTAGTCGTCTTCCCAGAGGTCGATTTTCTTTCTGAGTTCGTCAACATAGCGGCCGATTGTAGAGCGGTGAACCCCTAGCCGCCGGGCAATTTCGGCACGCCGCATACCTTCCGGATGTGAGAGGAGTAGGAGTTCAAGCTGCATCAGTCGTTCATTTTTCCCCATACGAACGTACATTGTATGAGGAAAAACGGAAAAACACAAGTCCGCTGATAATTTCTAATGAGTATAAGAACGCCGGCCCGCTTCAGGCCGGCGCATTGCGTTACCGGTTAGGCGGCAGTTCCGTCTGCTGCTCTTCGGCTTCAACTTCCAGTATTTCAACTAGTTCATGTGGTTCCATCCGGAAAAGAGAGCCTTTTCCTTCATAAAACCCGTGCTCTCCGATCAGATGAATATTTATGTCGGTGTACACTATCTCACGCTCGAGGTCCCTGTTTCGAACGGTAGTGTTCGTTTTCGGAATCAGGCCCGGCCCGCCGAATGGACTGGGTATACCGCCCCGCACCGAATCAACCCGCACTTCGAAGTGCGGCGCTACATCGATAAACTCACCGAGCCCGTCTTTGCCGCAATCGCGTAAATAGATCATTTTGTCGGCAATAGCGCGGTGGGTTGTACCGAGGCGGCGCACCTCCGCTTCATCTTCTTCGAGTATCTCGACCAGGTCCCGTTTATCGGTTCCGAGAAATCCGTGCAGAGTCAAGACGCCGGGT
>CAZAMY010000725.1:0-1602 GCA_964485995.1 uncultured Sediminispirochaeta sp. | reverse complement strand
TCACCGACAGGCTGTTGCCGATTCTGTGGTGCATCTCGGCTATTAAATACTCGTTCCTTCTCTGCAGAGATGTTATTTTCGATTCTTGTACATCGGTATCGGTTACATCACTTACAAAGCCGATACTTCCGGTCATGACGCCCCTGTCATCCACATAGGGAGAAGCGGCTACAAACAGATGCCGTTTACCCCTGGTCGGATGCGTGAAGTAGATATGATATTCGGACGGTCGCCCTTTCGCCCGCTTGCCCATCTCGCTTTCAAAGGTGTGCCGGTTCTCCTCGTCCAGTAAATCGAGCACGCTTACTCCGGTATTTTTCACCTCTATTCCGAGCATATCTGCGCCGGCCTCGTTCATAAAAGTTACCTTTGCCGCAGGGTCCAGAATGATCATCCCCTCTTTGATATTGTCGACTACTTTTTGATATTGCGCCTTAGATCTTTCGATTATCTGTTCCGCACGTTTCTCCTTCGTATACAGGCTTTTTATCGTCCCGAAGGAGTAGGCAACTGCAAAACTCACCAGGGCGCCGCCTAAGTGCCACACAAAGGGGTGCTGTGATATTCCGGAAAAGCCGTGAAAATAGGTGGCGGCCCACAAAACCCCTACGTTTACGCCTGCAATAATCAATCCGGTTTTCATACCGAGGAAGGAGAATAGAATTATCGGGAGCAGAAAAAAGATTGACCCTTGAACAATGAGGTCATAGTCAATCCAGGAATATAGGAGTACTGCAGCATATACAGCTGTGAGCACCACACCGTAAATTTTTTGGTTTCTATCAATTACATCAATCAGCCATACCATTCAGAACTAATCCTTTGCTGCGTAATATCCTTAGAATGGTAAATATCTTATCTTAATTTTATGATTTGTCAAAACACTTAATAAATTTCGGAGAGCGGAAATCAGGGGTCCGCAGGAGGAACTGAACCCTGTAATAGTGAATATGGCCACTTTCATTAGCTTCACAACAAATGACCTAAAACACTACGCCTCCTGCAGCCAGCTCTGTTTAGATTTCTTCCGATTCTTGCCCGCCGTTACCTTCACTTCAGCCCCGATCGGGTTTATCATAGAGGAAAGGAGGTACTGCCATGAGAAAGTACATGATGGTAGTTACTGTATTGCTCCTTTGCCTGGCCGCTGTGATGCACCTTGCGGCTGAAACTCCCGACGCAGATGCAAAAGAGATTATCGCCGAAATGACCGCCGGTATGAACCTGCTGGCCGAGCAGGTAGAGCAGATGGAGGGTCCGCAGGATTTCATCGAAGCCTGCAACTGCTATGCGGACACCGTAGAGGCCTACGGCAAACAGATGTATGCCGTCATCAAGGCTCATCCCGAATGGGGTGAAGATCCGCCGGAGGAAATGCAAGCGACTCTGGCCGAATACGGGCAGGCGCTCATGGATTACGACCCGGCCATCAGTGCGATTACCCGCTACGCCAACGACCACTCAGAAAACCAAGCGGTGCAGGCGGCTATGAAGCGGCTCAACACGGCGGTCTACAGTATGTACAAATAAAATGAATATTTGTAGCACTACTCGAAAAGTCTGTGCTAAGCGCACTGTTCTGCAGTAGCCGAGCTGTCGAAG
>CAZAMY010000724.1:0-1604 GCA_964485995.1 uncultured Sediminispirochaeta sp. | reverse complement strand
AACTGCTGGAGGCGGGAGTGAACGTGGCCCTTGGTACCGACGGATCGGCCAGCAACAACAATCTGAATATGTTCGAGGAGATTCATCTGGCGGCTCTGGTGAACAAGGGCGTCACCGAGGATCCGACCACTGTTTCAGCCTATACGGCACTGCAAATGGCAACTATTAACGGCGCCCGGGCCCTTGGTCTCGAGGAGACAACCGGCAGCCTGAAAGTGGGGAAAAAGGCCGATATCATCGTAATCGATATCGAAGCCCCCCACTTTTATCCGCGGCACAGCGTAAGCGCCGGCCTGGTGTATGCGGCCCAGAGCTCGGATGTGAAGACTGTTATCTGTAACGGCGAAGTTGTGATGCATGACCGTCGACTAACCCAGCTGGACGAGGGGACGATCTACCGCAAAGCCCAAGCGAGCGCGGCAGCGATTACCGGCAACCAAGAGTTTATGCCCTAGAGCCCCACTTAGTGTGGTTTACATATATTTACATCTTTTGGAGGACACATGAAAAGAACAAAGTTGGTTGTAGTAGGTATCGTGCTGGTTGCACTGGTACTCGGGATGAGCGCCTGTACCAGCGCCCCGGCTGAAAACGCAGGCCCTGTACAGAAGGATATCATCACTTACCTCTCGACCCATGAGGGGCGTATGCCCGAAATGATGGAGACCGAGCAGGTGGTCGATATGGCGATCAGTTCGCACAACGAGTACAACGGTTCCACCACTCATTTTCGCTGGGGCGATCTGTCGGGAACCCCCTTGTATGTGGTATCGCTGTTTCCCGATTTGGGAGTCATCAAAGCGGGCAAAGAGATCCGCCGGCAGGAGCTTACGGAGTTTATCGAGCGGAACTATGACTTGTTCAAGGATCCGCGGGTCTGCCTCGGTACTTGGTACAATGAGGCCGATGGCAATACCTATATTGATATCAATGTAGTCATGGCCGATAAAGAGAAGGCGGTGGCACTCGGGAAAGAGTACAACCAAATCTCTATTTTCAATCTGGAAACTTTCGAAGAGACCCCCACCGGCGGCGACGGAACGCCGATTGAAAATCTGCCTGAACCGGAAGAGAGACTGCCCGAGTTCAAATAATGAAAAATAGAGTCAAGCTGCAAGGTACATGTACCGGCTGCTCATCCGAGGATCCCCGCGTAGTGGGGATCCTCGTTTCAGGTAAGCGGCGTGTGCTAAAATGGCTGTATTGCCGTGACAAAGCGCTGGCCGAATGGGTCTGCAGTGAAATCCCGAAAGGGGCGGCGGTGGTCGCTGAGGTAGAAAGCAACTTAGAAGAGAATAAGAATTATCTTATTGATATGGAAATAAGCCAGAAGGAGTTACATATGGATCCACAGGATAAAATTCAGGCGGCGGCGGACTATATCCGCAGTAAAGTAAAGCGAATTCCCCGGACAGCCCTTGTACTGGGTTCGGGGCTGGGGATTCTGGCCGAAGAGGTGCAGGATCCGGTGAGTATTCCTTATTCGGAGATTCCGCACTTTCCGGTTTCCACCGCTCCCGGCCACGCCGGAGTGTTTACCGCCGGTACACTGGAAGAGCAGGAAGTGATCGTAATGGGGGGACGCTTTCATTACTACGAAGGCT
>CAZAMY010000723.1:347-1605 GCA_964485995.1 uncultured Sediminispirochaeta sp. | reverse complement strand
ATACAGGTGTGTATGAGAGCGGGTTTCCTATACAGATCGACCTGCCTATCTCCTCTTCAATCTTTGTTGCCGGGGCTCGTGAACAGGAAGCGGAGGAAGGGGTTCGCCGGCTTTACACCTGTGGCGGGAGAGTCCTTTCGGTCACCGGTATCGGTAAAAACCCGCAGGATGCCTGCCGGGAGGCGTATGTGGCGCTTGAAAATATTTATTTCGAGGGTCGTTACTACCGGCGAGATATCGGGAAGTTATAAAAGCATCTGCTCATCTTGAATTTTTCTCTACAGTGAATATATGATCTTGCACAGTGGGAGGAAAAGAGCTGTATGAATTTGCTTATAACCGGTATTACCGGGAACTTCGGATATGCTGTCTATAAAGCTCTACGTGGGAGAAGCGATCTCAGTATTTATGCCGGTGCAAGAAATCCAGAAAGAGTGAACTTCCTAATCGAAGATCCGGAAATTCAGGTTCGCCGCTTTGATTTTCAAGATCCGAGCAGCTTCGAGCCGGCGCTGAAAGAGATAGATGCGGTGGTGCTGGTGCGGCCGCCGGCAATCACCAAGGTAAGGCACACAATTTTTCCTTTTATCGATATTCTGCGGGAAAAGGGAGTGCAGCATGTGCTGTTTCTTTCACTGCAGGGAGTAGAAGAGAACAAATACACACCGCACTATAAGATTGAATCTTATATACGAAAGAGCGGGGTGCCTTATACCTTTTTACAGCCGAGCTTCTTCATGGAGAACCTCATAACTGCCCATCGAGAAGAGATTCGTTATGAATCCCGGATTATGGTACCAGCCGGAGAGGGAAGGACTAATTTTATCGCTGTGGATGATATCGCTCAGGTTGCTGCCCGCTGTATCGGGAACAGCCAGCATTACAACACAGCTTATGAGCTTAGCGGAGATCAGGACTACTCCTATTATGATATCGCGCGCATACTTTCCGAGGAACTCGGCCGTACCATCAGTTATGAAAAGCCGGGTTTTCTCCAGTTTATCATGTACCGGCTTAAAAAAGGGGAGCAGTTGGGCTTCGTCCTGGTGATGGCCATTATCTACGCTTCGGTGAAGGCCGGAAAGGCCGATAGGAAGACCGGAATCTTGACCGAACAGTTCAAGGTGCGACCTACCGATCTGAGGGATTTTATACGGGAGCGGAGTTCTTACTTTCAACGGGACACCTGAGTGGGTTCAGGCTGCGGTGCGTCAGGCCTCCGGCTGCGGCTGGCAGTGTGGACAGAAGTGGCTGCCCC
>CAZAMY010000723.1:0-337 GCA_964485995.1 uncultured Sediminispirochaeta sp. | reverse complement strand
GGCCTCGCCGGCACGGCCGTACACACGCAATGCCTCGAGGTTTTCACCACGCCGTCCGGCGGAGATGTAGTTGGTTTCTCCGCCGCCTAAGGACGTTCCGCGGTTAGCCAGCCCCTGTCTGAGGGCTGTCCGTATCTGCTGCAGCAGCGCTGCGGCTTTCTCTCCAGGTATGCGATCGCTTTTCTGCAGCGGATGAATTCCGGCAGCGAAAAGTGCTTCGTCGCAATAGATGTTTCCCAGGCCGGCGAGAAAACTCTGATCCAGAAGCAGCGCTTTTATTTGTCGTGTGTGTGATGCCAGCGCCTCGGCAAATCCGGCGGGTGTCAGTGCAGGGTCT
>CAZAMY010000722.1:0-1606 GCA_964485995.1 uncultured Sediminispirochaeta sp. | reverse complement strand
TTGTTTCGCTCACAGTTCTGCCCTGGGCAACTAAGCCGGGGATATCATCCGATTCTGCCAGATACTGGCCGTTCTCTACTTTTGATATTCTCAAATGTACAGAATACATATCGCTCATATGTTGAGTATACATCTATTATGAGCAGGAAGCAATCTCACAAAAAAGTTGGCACGACGCAACTTAGTAAATTCGCTATATAATAAATCTGGCACTGAAGGGGGGAGTTGCCGGCGATCTGGTGGCACAGATTGAAATGTGAGATTGTAAGACTCGGTTGGTACCGCGGCGGAGTTTCAGGCGATTATGAGACTTTCATCCTTTGTATTCCACTCAATTCTTCTCCAATTTTTGATCGTTCTTCCTCAAGGTCATAATCATCTTGAAGCTCTATCCAGAACTGTGGGGAATTAATAAAAAACTCAGAAAGTCTCAAGGCTGTATCTGCTGTTATTCTCCGCCGATCGTGTAGTATCTGTGAAATCCGGGTTTGTGGTATGTTTCTTTCTTGTTATCAAGTACTGTCCATTGCTCTTATAATCTCAGAAAAAGGGATCTCCGGTTTTTCACCAATGGGAGTTTTTCTCATTTCAGAGATCATTTTAGGGGAGTGGTGATAGGCCCGGCGGGCAAGGTGTGCGGCCTCCTCCGGCATGGAAGAGACTATACTCTTTGTGAGCTTGCGAAAGTACTCCGTCTCCAACGCCAGAAGTTTCTCCTCTTCCTCTTTAGTACCTTCCACAAATCGGAAGTTCCGCAGGTGCAGGGTGCTGGTGCCGAGGATTCGAAGCAGTTTATTCCCGCTGGCAGTAAAAATTATTGAGAAAAACTCCTTGCTCGTCTCCCGCAGTCTTTCTTCAAGCTCTTTTCCCGCTTGGGGAAGTTGTTGATCGTTACTGTAGGCACGGTTTAACTCGGTAAGATGTTGAATATATTTCTCACACAGGGACTGCAGGCGCTGCGCGTTTTCGGGTAATATATTTTCCGCAGCCAAAGCAAACACTTGCGGGTACAAAAGCTCTTCAAACTGCTCCACATCCCACACCGAAGCGCCCTCTTTTCGAAGGGTTGTGAGCAGGGTATCGGCGAACCAGTTACTCAAAGACTCTGTCACAAACATCCCCCTGCCGTGCTGCACATCTAAAAGCCCCAGAGCAGAAACGATGCGCACAGCGTCCCGAATAACAGCCCTGCTTACCCCGAACTGTTCGGAGAGTTTGGGTTCTGTCGGGAGGGCTGTCCCCGGAGAATACTCACCTTTCAGGATTGACTCTTTTATGTTTTCCGCAACCTCTTCGGCCAAGGTTGGTTTGCGCTTAATTTTCTGAAAGCTCATGAACCGATACCTCTCCTGCTATCTGTTTTTCGGGGTGTTCCTCGACAAACAAGTATAACAGAGCCGACAGCGAAAGGACAGCACCGGCAATGATCCAGGCGGTACTGATGGTGTACAGCTCTGCCACGGCTGCCAGCAGGATAGAGCTTATCATCCCCCCGGCTTGAAAAAAGAGTGATTCAACGGATAGCAGGGTTGATCGTTGCTGCGCCGGGGTATGCCGGTGAAAGAGGGTAGCCTGGGGTGAACTCAATAGGCCAACTGTAAAGAAT
>CAZAMY010000721.1:0-1607 GCA_964485995.1 uncultured Sediminispirochaeta sp. | reverse complement strand
AGATGGAACCGGCTCTGGCGATGCTTTTCACGCGGGAATAATTTACGGTTTGGTGCACGAATGGCCTTTAAGAAAAACCGCCGAGTTTGCCAATGCGTGCGGGGCTCTTAATACGGTTGTTATGGGAGCAAGATCAGGAATGGGCTCCGCGCAGACAGTTGAGAGGTTCATAAGGGAACAGAGATAATCTATCTTTTTTTTGCAAATGGCTTGACTTTTACTGCCTAAAAAGGTAAATTATTATCGATATAAAGATAATATAAAGCGAGGGATTACATGAAAAAAGCAGTTTTGTTTTTGATAAGCGGAATCGCAATTGCCTATGCTGCAGTGCGCTTTCAGTTGGATATATATGTGTTACTCTCAGGAGTCTGTGTAAGCGCCGGTGCTATTACGTACGGTTATCTGCTTCTGGTAAAGCAGCAGTATGATCGAATGAATCTTGAAGGCGAACTGTGTGCTGCTGCACATACGTCTACTACCCGGCCCGCTGCCTGATAAGTAGCTGACTAACCGTTACAGGTTTTTACATACATATAAAAGCTGTGCTGCTCTCTTGCGGCGCAGCTTTTTTTATCTCATAAAATGTCGCAGCATGAAAAATCATTGTCATTTGCTCTCTAAATAATTACATTATCAATATAGTAATTAATTTAGAAGGAGATTCAAATGACCAGAAATGTTGGAAAAGCTGATAAAATTATACGCTACCTTATCTCGGTTGTGTTCATTGTATTGATTATCACCGGTGTAGTCGAAGGTGCGCTGGCTGTGGTGCTGGGTATCGCTGCACTGGTACTCAGCGCAACCGCTGCGGTAAGCTTTTGCGGATTATATACCGTGCTGGGCATTACCACAAAACGCGAACACACTCAGGAGCAGTAAATGGAAAAAGCAATTCAGGGAAAATTCGATGCTGTTCTCGAGAATGTGAAAGATCCAGAGAGTGAGCGTCCTATCAGTGATCTGGGCATAGTCAAGAAGTTCAGATACAGTGAAGAGGGAGCAACTATCTACGTCTTTACCGACTACAATTCGCATCGACCAGCGTGTATGACCTGTGTCGGCATATCAATGGCTATCGAAAATTCCGTAAACCGTGATATTAAGGCGGAACTGCTCAAGTTCTTCCCAAATTTCAAGGTGGAGTTCGTTTCGGCTTAGCTGAAAAAAATGAAAAAGCCCGAGGAGCACACCTCGGGCCAGTTATCAACTGTGTTATATTCCTGTATTACCAGACCTTTTTTCGGATAAAGGTTTGATTACGGTCGGGACCAACCGAGATAATACCAACCGGAGTTCCGGTGAACTCTTCGATAAACTCAATGTAAGATCTACATTTTTCCGGCAGCTTATCATACTCACTCACCTCGCTTATCGCCTCTTTCCAGCCGGCAAACTTCTTCAAAACGGGCTCGGCCCTTTCGAGTTTCAGTGCTGACGAGGGGAAAGCTGTGGTCTCTTCACCGTCAATTTTATACGCAACACACACGGAAATCTCATCGAATGTATCGTACACATCCGGATGTGTCAGAACAAGAGAGTCAAGTGATTTCGTGCGGCAGGCGTAGCGCAGCGCCACCAGATCGAGATAGCCGCAGCGTCGC
>CAZAMY010000720.1:0-1608 GCA_964485995.1 uncultured Sediminispirochaeta sp. | reverse complement strand
GCGTGAGGGACATGCGGTGGGAACCCTGTTCGTCTTCGGCGACCATACCAACGTAGTAAAATACATCCGTCAGATGATTGCAAACCCCTTTGCCGGTCTGGAAGAGACCGACCGGAATATTCTCGACCCGAACCTCGAGGAGACGATAAAAGAGTTTGCCAAAATCGACGGGGCATTTATTATTCGCGATGACGGCACTCTCATCTCTGCCGGAACCTATTTGGCCGGTATGCCGAACTCCAACGAACTGCAGCCCGGATTAGGTGCCCGCCACACCTCGGCCCAGGGCATCAGTGCGGTTACCAGTGCAATCGCAGTTGCCATATCGGAGTCAACCCGTAAAATTAGTGTGTATTACCAGGGTAAACGCCTAGTTGTTATGTAGCCTCTTCGATCGCATCCAGCTCTTCCCAGCGCCGGAAAGCCTCGGAGAGTTCACCTTCGATTGTCTCCAGGCGTGAGCTGAGAGCAGCCGGGTCGCCTTCTCCGGAGCGATACAGTTCGGGATCGGATAGTTGCGCATGGATTTCGGACTGTTCTTGCTCTAAGGCAGCAATATGATCCGGAAGCTGCTCAAGTTCACGACGTTCCTTGAAAGTGAGGGTTCGGGGTTTTTCGGTTTTCGGCTTTTTGCCTTTATTAGAGGACTTCGCTGAGGATTGTGCTGGTGGGGTGAAAACCTGTTTTTCCTCTATGTTTCTACGCAGCTCGGAATCTTGCCAGTCAGCGTACCCGCCGGCATATTCGATAACCCGGCCCTCTCCGGCTAGAACGAAACAGTCGGTAACCACATTATCCAGAAAGGTTCTGTCGTGACTTACCAGTAGAATAGTCCCTTTGTAGTCCTGCAGCAGCTCTTCTAAGAGCTCAAGAGTTTCAATATCCAGGTCGTTAGTCGGTTCGTCCATCACCAGCAAATTGGCCGGCCGGGAAAACAGCTTGGCCAGCAGCAGACGGTTTCTCTCCCCGCCCGAAAGGTGGTCTACCGGACTCTTGGCCCTATCAGATGTGAAAAGAAAATCCTGCAGGTACGCCATGATGTGCTTCTTACGTCCGTTTAGCGTTATCGTGTCGTAGCCCTCACCCAGATTTTCTATTACCGTCTTATCCGGGTCTAACTCGCTGCGCATCTGATCGAAATAGACCGGCTGCAAATTGGCCCCGTGGCGCACAGTACCCTCTTGCGGTGCGAGCTCCTGCAGTAAGAGCTTCAACAGAGTTGTTTTGCCGGATCCGTTGGGGCCGACAATACCGACTCTATCGTTGCGCATCACGCTGGTTGAAAAACCACTAATGAGCATTTCGCCTCCGTAACCGAAGCTGATGTTTTTCGCCTCGATTACCAGATTACCGGATCTCTCCCCGGAATGAATCTCCATACGCGCCTTTCCGGTCCGTGTGCGGCGTTGGCGGTACTCTTCACGCATAGCCTGCAGGGCCCGCACCCTCCCCTCGTTTCGGGTTCGACGGGCTTTGAGGCCCTGCCGCAGCCAGGACTCTTCTCGGGCCAGCCGCTTGTCGAATTCAGCCCTTTTCTTGGCCTCGGCCTCCAACATCTCCTCGCGGCGGGACAGGTAGGCACCGGTAAGGCTGGCCTCGTTGCGGGCC
>CAZAMY010000719.1:0-1617 GCA_964485995.1 uncultured Sediminispirochaeta sp. | reverse complement strand
CAATCCGGGCCGCCTTATCTATCAGCATGTGGGTCATAGCACCTAAACCGGGACCGATTTCCCAGACCACCCCATCCCCGGGTAGTTCAAGCAGCCCGATTATCTTCTCGCGCACCGCCTGAGATATGAGAAAATTCTGCCCAAAGCGGCGGGTTGGCGCCATTCCATTCTGTCGCAGGAACTGAGCTATCGACTTTGGTGAGTTGTAATTTAATTCGCCGTCCATATCGCCCAGCATACTGACTGAATGTAAAGAGGGTCAATACGCATACTGAGCCGATTGCCACCAGCGGCCACCTATCTTCGGGAATCTGAAGAGCCCGAAATCTGCTCCACCAGCGCACGGAGGCGGTTGTCAGGACCGCAGCATCCTCGAAGATGCCTCTGAGGAGTCTGTCGCTGATCACCAGAACCGGAGCAGTGAATAGTGGCGGACACAGGGTCAAAAAGACTGTCCAGGCCAAGTAGGCCACACCGCTCCACATCCAGATGGTCACGAGAGGTGTTAAAAGCAGCGGCGAGATAAACCCGACCGGGTATAACACTCCGAAGCTTTTTACCACCAGAGCTGCGGTACAACACTGGGCGGCGATTGTTGCGGCCAGCCCTTCCCGCACCCTCCGGGGAATTACTGCCGGGAGGCTACGGCTGATTGCAGAGGTCCAGCCGCAGATCCCTGCCAGGGCTGTATAAGAGAGCTGGAAACCAAGATCTTCGAAATTCTGTGGAAAGAATAGGACGTGCAGCAGAAATGTCACCATCAACAAGTAGTGCGGAGTAACTTTCAGCCCCAGGAACAGAAAGGCCGAGACTCCAAGACCGTACATGAGCACCGCCCGCAGCATGGACGGACGCGGTCCAACCAGGAACAGATATGCAAGTATAGTAAAAAAAGAGAGTAGCAGCGCCAAACGCCTGCCTACCAAGGGGGTGAGTACAACCAGAATACCGAGCGATAAAACACCGAGATGCATTCCTGAGAGGGCAAGCAGGTGCGCGCATCCGGCACGCCTGAAAAGGGCTGCCAAGCCCCCTGAACCGTCGTGGCGATAGCCCAGCAGAAGAGCTTGCAGCAATGGAGGGGCGCTGCGCCCTACACTTTGCAGCCGTTTTCGCAGACCCTGCATCAAGCGGGCGCGAAACTCGTATACAGCATGGGAGTAACCGGCAGTTATGGGCAGCGCCTGCGCATTCACCAGATAGGGAGCTCCGGCAGATAGTTCATCGGAAACACTCAACTGTAGGAGTTCGGCCGGGATTTCTAGCCTATTGCCCATAAACAGGGACAAAGGCCGCGAGAACAACACTGTTGCCGTGCCGGATGCCTGTGCAGATGTGCCGAAACGATCCTTTACTGTAGTCAGCTGCAAGCGGGCACGTACTCCGCCCCTTCCGTCCGGACTCCCGTCGGCAATCAGAGTTCCGCTGACCAGCTCCACATCCCTGGCCGGCAGCCCCCAGAACTGCCGCCCTCCCTCCAGTCTGTACAGTACATAGACGGTCGCCAGCAGGATGCACGCGGTCCACAGCAGAATCCGGCCGGCGGCCTTGGCCTTTATCCCAGCCCCGAGCGCAACCCCGAGCCCACTCGTGACGACTCCGGCTGCGAGTACGAGG
>CAZAMY010000718.1:0-1621 GCA_964485995.1 uncultured Sediminispirochaeta sp. | reverse complement strand
GTTACCCCGGAACTCCGAGTTCCGAAATAATCGAAACAATCGGAAAGGAATACAATGACGACATATATTCGGAATGGTCGACTAACGAGAAGGTAGCCATGGATGCAGCTGCCGGTGCAGCTTACTCAGGTCGCAGGACTATGGTTACTACCAAACAGGTCGGTATGAACGTGCTTTCCGATTCGCTGCTGTACTCGGTGTACACCGGTGCCGAAGCCGGTCTGGTTATTGTAACTGCTGACGATCCCGGACTGTTCAGCTCGCAGAACGAGCAGGACAACCGCTGGTATTCCCGTCTGGCAAAGATCCCGACTCTCGAGCCGCAGGACAGCCAGGAAGCCAAGGATTACGTCATCAAGGGCATTGAGATCTCCGAGAAGTTTGACACTCCGGTTCTCATTCGAAGCGTTATGCGCATTTCGCACTCCAAAACTATTGTCGAACTGGGTGAACGACCCGAAGTACCCACCGAAGTGGGCAAGTTCCCGCGGGATATCTCCAAATACAACTGTACCGCCAGGTATGCCAAAGAGATGCATGCCAAGATTGAACAGCGTATTCTGGATATCGAGGAGTGGCTGGAAACTTCCGATCTGAACCAGATCGAGTGGAAAGACAAGGAGATCGGAATCATCACCAGCGGGGTAGTACACACCTATGTACGTGATGTATTCCCGAATGCTTCAATCCTCAAGCTCGGTATGATCAACCCGATTCCCAAGAAACTGATCAAAGACTTCGCATCCAAGGTGAAAACTCTCATCGTGATCGAAGAGCTCGATCCGGTTCTCGAAGAGCAGATCAAAGCCATGGGTGTTGAGTGTCATGGGAAAGATATCCTGTCTCCGTGCTACGAACTGCTGCCGGACAGACTGAAAGAGTTCGCAGTAAGTGCAAACCTGATCGATCCGGAATCGATCGTCGAAAGCAAAGACACTGAGCTGGTCAACGGTCTGCCGACCCGCTCGCCCGTGTTTTGCCCCGGATGTCCGCACCGCTCGAGCTTTTACACAATGGCGCAACTGAAAGTGCCGGTAGCCGGTGACATTGGATGTTACAACCTCGGTAGTATGCCCCCCTTTAACGCACAGCACACAATGGGTGCGATGGGCGCCAGTATCGGCGTACTGCACGGTATGTCTTTGGCCAAGATTCCGGAAAACCGGGTCTGTACCATCGGAGACTCGACCTTCTTCCATTCGGGTATGCCCCCATTGGTGAACATGGTGCATAACGGCAGCCGCGGAGTAGTTGTGATAATGGACAACAGCACCACGGCTATGACCGGCCACCAGGACCACCCCGGTATGGAATGGCAGGTTGTCAAAGAGCGTGCGGCCAAGAAAATCGAAATCGAACCGCTGGTGCGCGCAATGGGTGTAGAAAAGGTGAAAACCGTGAATGCATTCAATGTAAAAGAGGTAAAAGAGGGCTTCAAAGAGTGTCTGGATTTCGACGGACCGTCGGTCTTAATTACCAAGGGCGAATGTATTTTCGTTTCACGTAAACCGAAGCCGGCTTTCAGCGTAAACAAGGACAAGTGTATTGCCTGTCACAAATGTTTCAAGGTCGGTTGCCCGGCAGTTGTTCTCTCGGAAGAGAAGTTTGTAAAGACCGGTAA
>CAZAMY010000717.1:0-1621 GCA_964485995.1 uncultured Sediminispirochaeta sp. | reverse complement strand
CAATACGAGCGTGCAATTGTACTGCTTGAAAAAGCTTTCGACCTCTCCGGTGGGAGCGATTATGATTCACTGGCACATCTTGCGTATGCATACGCCCGCAACGGTCAGGTGAACAAGTGCAAGGACATCCTCACCCGTATGCAGGCGCTGCAGGCTGACGGTACTTATATTTCTCCTTTCTTTATCTCGCATCTCTACCTAGGTCTTGGCGATAGAGAAACAGCATTAGACCTGATAGAAACAGCATATGCGGAACGGGACGGTAACCTCATCTGGAACTTTTCCGATCCAATCCTGAACGAGCTGCGTGAAGAGCCCCGATTCAAGGAGCTGAAACAGAAGCTGAATATCTGAACATGAGAAAACTCCCACCCCTCACATTCCTGCCTATAAGCAGCTGCTCGGTATCAGTACACAAACAGAATCGCCGCTCCGCCAATTGCTACAAAGGTACCGATGACAACCTTCAGAGTGATGGTTTTTTTCAACACAAAATAGTCAAACGGAAGCAGCATAATCGGGCTTACTTGAATAAGCGCAGTGACGACTCCAACCGGTGCAACCCGCAGGGCATACAGAGACAGGAGTACTCCCAGGATCGGTCCCATAGCCGCCGCCGCGGCTAACAGCGCCGTAAGCTTGATATAACGCATTTTTTTGAAGTCGGATATAAAACTCTTTCGACAGAGCGAAAAAATGATCAGTCCTGCCAGGCCGGCAATAATTCTGAGATAGGTGCCGCTGATCGGGTGGACCGCATCCACGATAGCGGCCTTCGAAAGGATATTGGCCAGAGCCTGTGCCAGCGCTCCGGCCAGTGCAAAGGGCACTCCGAGGTTACTCTTCTTCTCTACCTGATTCCGGCGGTTGTTCATTTTTTCCTCGTGAATTACCCACATGACTCCACCGGTAGTAATCAAGATGCCGCTTATCTGCATGAGTGTAAGAACTTCGGAAAGGGCAAACCATGAAATGACTGCCCCGAATATCGGCGCCAAAGTGAGGATTACCAGGGTTTCTCGCACTCCGATTAAAGTCAGGGCACGAAAGATAAACAGGTCGGCTATTGTAAAACCGAGAAGGCCGGAAATGGAAAAAAGTAGCATGGTTTCTGTGCTTATCTGTACCGGAAAGACAAAACCGGTAAACAGAAAATGCACCAGCAGCAACGGGGGGATTGCCAGCCACAAACGCATATGGGTAACCGTATTCGACCCAATCCGTTTTCCTACAAAAGACCAGACAGTGGAAACAGTTGCAAAACAGCCTGCGGTAAGAATCGCCATCAGCTCGCCAACAATCGCAGTCATTTTAGTTACATCCTCCAAACATTATGTATGCGGGCTATTTTTGCCCGGAGGGATTATAACATATACGTTCCACTTTATGGAAAATTATTTCATTTTAAGAGATATTCATGTGATGATGCTCATGAGCCGGCAGATCTGCAATTCTAATCTCCTGCTGATCCAGGAAGTGCTTGGTAAAGAAGGTTCCCTCCTGACAGGTGAGCCGGCCACCGCATTCACACTCTCCGCACAAGCCCACCCCGCAATGGGTGGCGGTTTCAGCTGACAGGTAGATGTTATCGGTTTTTACCCCAAACTCTTCAGCAGTCTCG
>CAZAMY010000716.1:0-1624 GCA_964485995.1 uncultured Sediminispirochaeta sp. | reverse complement strand
GGTGAGCTCGGCAAGTTCCTTTGCCAACGCGTGGGCCTGTTCATTTTTAATATTCAACGGCACTTTAATCCTCCATTGTAGAAGGTGCGACGTCGCAAGTTTCTGAAACTCCCTTCGCGGCTGTGCGTTGGTGTGTTAAATACATGCACTATGCCAGTGCAGATTTTCCGGATCTGCACTATTCTTGGCATTTTTAGTGCATATTTGCCGGGAGTTACAAGCTGATATCAGTTATAGGCCTGCCGGGTGGGTTCATCAGACATGGTAGGACTTATAATCGGCTTCCACTCGTCGTCTTGCCAGGTACCGAGCTTGCTGTGCATGGTCAGGTATTTTTCGGGAATCGGGTGAGTGCCGTAGACCACCTCGAGCCCGTAACGATTTTCTATGAAGCTGCGGAAATAGGTAATATAAGGACAGGGAGGATACCCGACAACCAATCCGGTGGCCAGATGTATAACGCTGGCTCCGTTCTTTTTCATCTCCTCCACCGCGTACTCAATATTGCCGCCGGGACATCCGTCGCAGGAGGTGTAGCCGACCAGCTCGACCTCGGAGCCCGAGTACCTTTCAAACGCCCCCTCACGATTCCGCAGAGACCGCATGCACTTGCCTCCCGCACACCTGCGATAACGATCGCAGATAATAATTCCGACTTTTACCGGGTCTTCCATCCAACGCCTCCCTCAATATTGGTAATACTTTATACTACCACACTGGCTGCAGTGCTGTCACGGCAAATCATAACGAGTTATGAATCGGGAAACAGTAATGCGGCTGTCTGTGCGTACGGGACTATTTCAACTTGATCGACAGTTATCCTTTCATCACCGCTATATATCAGAGCGGCTCCGGTTAGATCCGATTCTAGAGCCAAGAAACGCTGTAGAGAAGCTGCCCTATTTGCCACATAGGTCGCACCAGCCTTAATCTCCATCGCAAAAGGTCGGCGTTGATACTCTCGTATCAAGTCTATTTCGAGCCCCGATTTGTCCCGATAAAATGAAAGCTGCGGTGACGCTCCGCGATTGTAGGCCGCTTTAAAAGCCTCCGCAATGACCATATTTTCAAAGAGACCGCCAAGCAATGGGTCGCGCGCAACCTGCTCAGGTGATTCAATCTGAAGCAACCATGCAAGCAGGCCGGGTTCGGAAAAATAGAGCTTAGGAGTTTTTACCAGTCGCTTGCCTAAATTTGTGTGGTAGGGATGGATTCGTTGCACTAGGAATGATGCCTCCAGCACAGATAGCCATACACTTAAGGTCGTAGAGCTCACTCCCACATCCCCGCTCAGGGAAGATAGGTTTATGAGCTGCCAGACTCGCCCAGCAGGCTCTTCGGATCTTCATTGAAAAAACTACGAGTTTGTGGATTCTCAAAATTGATGTAGAGGTAGTCTGGGAACAGGTTACGCACAAGAGTTGTTTTACCCGACTGGCGAGGGCCTAGCAAAGTGGGAACCGGGAGTTGTTCAGCCGACCTCTTCAGCACAGGAGCAATCTTGCGAGGTATCATAGAGTAATAATGACATCAGTATAGACAAATTTCGAGTTGTATTTTAATTTTGGATAGCCATGCGTATGAGTTAACACTACCTACTCAATGCCCGGCTGACCTGCCGGCG
>CAZAMY010000715.1:0-1626 GCA_964485995.1 uncultured Sediminispirochaeta sp. | reverse complement strand
CCATCGACCGGCTGATCAACTTCAACGAACAGCTGCAGCAGGGCAGCGCCGCCTTCGAGCGTTTCACCGAGGTCATGGACATCGAACCGGATATCACCGACCGCCCCGGCGCCCGGCCGCTGGTCTATAGCCTGGGCGCGGGCAGTGCGGGGTCAGACGCGGGCAGAGCCCAAACCCCCAGTGCTTCTCACCCCGGCCCCATCCGCTTCGAACACCTCAACTTCCGCTACAACTCCACCCCCGAATGGGTGCTCCAAAACATCAACATCGAGATACCCGGCGGCCGCAAAACCGCCATCGTCGGCGAATCGGGGGCCGGCAAAAGCACCCTGGTGGCCCTGATCCCGCGCTTTTACGAACCCCAGGCCGGCCGCATTCTGATCGGGACGGACATCATGGACCTGACCCGCAGCAGCCTGCGCGAGAACATCGGCATCGTCCAACAGAACGTCTTCCTCTTCGACGCCACCGTCCGCGAGAACATCATGTACGGCAACCCCGAGGCCAGCGAAGAGCAGCTGATCGCCGCCGCCAAAGCCGCCAACATCCACGACTTCATCCTCAGCCTGCCCGAGGGCTTCGACACCCAGGTCGGCGAGCGCGGCGTCAAACTCTCCGGCGGCCAGAAACAGCGCATGTCCATCGCCCGGGTCTTCCTCAAAGACCCGCCCATCCTCATCTTCGACGAAGCCACCTCAGCCCTCGACAACGAATCCGAAGCCCTCATCCAGGACGCCATGTTCCGCCTCTCCGAGAACCGCACCACCATCATCATCGCCCACCGCCTGTCCACCGTCCGCCACGTCGACCTCATCTACGTCATGCGCGCCGGCCGCATCGTCGAGCAGGGCAGCCACGACCAGCTCATCGCCCGCTCCGGCTACTACGCCCAGCTCTACAACCGCGACAATTTTTAGCCGCCCGCCCTGCTTTGCCGCTTTGCCGCTTTGCCGCTGTGGTGGCCGGTGGTGGTAAGGTGCCAGTAGCCCCACACGCTTCGTACCACCGGAGGAAAAAAGAATTTTTTATGTAGATGCACTCTTACAGACCTGTTAAAATCCACTCCATGAAGTCCCCCCGCCAATCAGCACCCGTCATTATAGACCTTCAAAGCGCACGCCGATTCCTGCTCGTCTATCAGGGCCTTCTCGCCGGCGGCCCGCCCGCCAGCCGGCTGTCCGAACAAAACACCCCTGCTGCCCCCGATCCTGCGGATCCCGCGGATCCCGCGGATCCCGCCAAAGCCGTCGTGGACTACCTGCGCCGCGTGGGCAGCATTCAGTTCGATCCGCTAAACATCGCCGGCCGCAACCCCGAGCTGGTACTACAGGCCCGAATCCCCGGTTTCACCCCGGATGTCCTCTACTCCCTTCTCTACCACGAGCGTCGGCTGATCGACGGCTGGGACAAGATGATGTGCATCTACCCCGTCGAGGACTGGCCCCGCTTCCGCCCGCTGCGCCAGACTGCCCTCCACAAGTATCGTACCAGCCGCCGCGGCCGGCCGGCCCTGGAAGCCGTTCCCCTCGTCCGCGCCGAACTGGAGGCCCGCGGCCCCCTCTCCTCCGCCGACATAGACCTCGACCACACCGTCGACTGGTCCTGGGCCCCCACCAAGCTCTCCCG
>CAZAMY010000714.1:0-1628 GCA_964485995.1 uncultured Sediminispirochaeta sp. | reverse complement strand
GTTTTTTGCTCTACTGCCGCTTTTCAATATTACACTGCCCCTGGCCCTGATGAGTCTGTTGATGCCGCGGTTTTTCTTTGAGTTTGCTACCGTAAGCAATTTTCCGTTGCTCAGCGAGCAGTACCCTTTGCAGCGTGGAAAGGTTATGTCGCTCAGTGTAGCCGGAGGATTGTTGGGTACTACTATTGCGGCCACCACCGGCCCTGCAGCATATTTAAATGTAGGGGTATGGGGATTAGGACCGGTTTCTGCGGCGGCAGCCTTTGTGTCCTGTATTCTCATAGTATTTTTTGTTCGAGAGGAACCACACAGAAGGAATGCATATGAATAAGAGAGAGGAAAAGCCTTTATATCAGCGGGTTCGGAGCGCTCTGGTAGAGGAGATCAGCACCATGCGGCCGGGAAACAATCGGCTCGAGCCGGAGGAGCAGCTGGCCAAGCGCTATGGCACCAGCCGGGCAACTGTGCGGGAAGCGCTGGCCGATCTGATAAAAGACGGCTCTATTACCCCCTGGCAGGGGCGGGGAAACTTCGGACATCCCCATGCGCTCAAGCTGAATATGCGCTTTGACATCAATTCCGATTTCGTGCATATCCTGCAGGACACCTATCGGGAGATAGATGTCGAACAGTCGGGCATCTCTCTGACACAACCGAATGATGACCTGCTGGAGCACATGCCCCAGTTCAAGCACACCCAGGTATTTGCATTCGACTGGGTGTACACTGCCGACGGCGAGCCGGTAATTGTCTGCCGGGTACAGGTAATTAAAGCGGCGATGCGGCTGATGCTCTCGAAACGCAAGGATGAGATGCGTTTGACCGATTATCTGCGCCGTTTTTACGACGGGGATATTACCTACGCGACGGCCTGGTTCAAGGCCGGCCTCAACAGCGAGGTGGCCGGAATCTTCGGAGCCCCGGAGGCTGCTCCCATGCAGATGTGGGAGGAGATCTTCTACGATCTGTACGACCGTCAGATCTGTTTCAATCAGGTCTATTTTCACCCCCTCAAAACGAATCTTTCCATGCTGCTGCGCACGCGCTGACCACACTAACTGCCGGCGAGGGCTGTATCTCAACGCAGAAAAAGGGCTGTCCAAGATATCATCTCGGACAGCCCCGTCTTTATTACCGCAGCGGGCCGCTCTCAGCCCCGCCCCGCTTTTATGGTTGTGCTTTCTGTGCTTCCAGTGCAGTTAGTACCTTGGCCGGGGTAAGCGGCAGTGAGGTCAGGCGTACCCCGGTGGCGTTGAACAGCGCGTTGGATATTGCCGCCAGAGGAGTATCGATTCCGATTTCTCCAACCGACTTTGCTCCGAAGGGTCCGCTGGGATCGTAGCTTTCGGCCAGTTCGACCCGCAGTCTGCCCACATCTTCGCGGGTTGGAATTTTATAGGACATAAAGTTGTTGGTCAGCATCTTGCCGTTGCCGGTCAGCACTACATCTTCGGTGAGGGTCATGCCGATGCCCTGCATCAGGCCCCCTTCCACCTGCACTTTGGCCAGGTTGGGGTTGATCGGGGTGCCGCAGTCGGTGAAAGCCACGTAGTCCAGCACATCGATCTTTCCGGTTTCCAGGTCGACTTCGATTTCGCAGAAGCCGGCCATGTAGGGCGGGGGAGAAA
>CAZAMY010000713.1:0-1631 GCA_964485995.1 uncultured Sediminispirochaeta sp. | reverse complement strand
CAAGTACATCGCCGCGGTGCTGCGCAGCCCGGCGGTGCGGGATGCGCTGGAGGATCTGTTGCACCGCCGGGACGGGCTGGTCCTGGGGATCTGCAACGGGTTCCAGGCGCTGGTACGGACGGGGCTGCTGCCGTATGGGGAGTACCGCAAGCCCTCGAACGATATGCCCACTCTGGCCCGAAACTCCGTCGGCCGGCATGTGTCCCGTTACGTAACAACGACGACCGTTTCACTGCGCGCAGCCTGGCTGACAGAATTGTCACTCGGGGAGCTGCACACCGTACCCGTGAGTCATGGAGAGGGACGATATTTTTCCACCAAAGATGAAATAGAAAAGTTGTTCGCGGGCGGACAGGTTGTGTTTCAGTACTGTGACAGCGACGGAAAGCCGACGATGGAGTTTCCGGACAATCCGAACGGGTCGATAGCGGCGGTGGAGGGGATCTGCAGCCCCGACGGGCGGGTGCTGGGCAAGATGGGTCACTCCGAGCGGGTCGGCGCGGGGGTAGCGCTGAATGTGCCTGGGCGGAAGGACCAGGGGCTTTTCCGGGCGGGGGTGGAGTACTTCAAGTGAGAAATTTTATGAGAGGTGAAGGATGCAGGTGACGATTGTGCTGGGGAGTTCCTCGGATGCGAAGGTGATGAAGGGCGCGGCGGAGGCGCTGGAGGCCTGCGGCGTGGAGTGGGAGGCGCGGATTCTGTCGGCCCACCGGATGCCGGATGAGCTGAAGGCGTACGTCGAGGTGCAGGTGGCGGCGGGCACGCGGGTGTTTATCGCTGGGGCGGGTCTGGCGGCCCATCTGCCGGGGGTGATTGCCTCGCACACCACTCGGCCGGTGATCGGGGTGCCGATTCGAGCAGCTTTCGACGGGCTGGACGCCCTGCTGTCGATTGTGCAGATGCCGAAGGGCGTGCCGGTGGCCACGGTGGGCGTGAACAACAGCTACAACGCGGGTCTGCTGGCGGTGCAGATGCTGGCAGCAGGGGCTTCGGAGACGGCCGGCGGCTCAGCCGGCGGCTCAGCGGTCGGTGCTGCGAGCGGTGCAGCCCCCGACGCGGAAGAGTTAGATGAAAAAATACGGCGGCTGCGGGAAGAGCGCGCAGCGGCTTTGATGCGAGAACCACAAAATCGGGAGGTATTCAAATGAAGAAGATGTTGTATGAAGGAAAAGCGAAACAGCTGTTTGAGACCGGGGATGAGGACACGGTGTTGATCCACTACAAGGACGATGCCACCGCGTTTAACGGCGAGAAGAAGGGCAGTATCGCCGGCAAGGGCGAGATGAACAATGCCATTACCACGCTCATTTTTCAGCTGCTGGAGCGTAACGGGGTAAATACCCATTTTATTGAAAAGACCGGGCCGCGGGACCAGATATGCCGTAGGACCAGGATTATCCCCCTCGAGGTGATCATCCGCAATGTGGTTGCTGGCAGCATGTCCAAGCGTTTTGGAGTGGAAGAGGGAACGGCCCTGCGGGAGCCGGTCTATGAACTGACCTACAAGAACGACGATCTCGGCGATCCGCCAATGAACGATTACCACGCGGTGGGGCTGGGGCTGGCAAGCTGGGAAGATCTGGAGATCATCTACCGCTACGCCAAGCGGATCAATGCGGTGCTGAAGCCCT
>CAZAMY010000712.1:0-1631 GCA_964485995.1 uncultured Sediminispirochaeta sp. | reverse complement strand
GCCATGCGTCCCGAGTATGACGTACTTATTATCGGCGGAGGGGTAATCGGCAGCGCGATTGCCCGCGAGCTTTCAAAATACAAGCTGAAGACTGCCCTGATAGAAAAGGAGGGCGATGTAGCCGAGGGCATCAGCAAGGCCAACAGCGGTGTGATGCACGCCGGATTCAATGTAAAGCCCGGCAGTCTGAAAGCCCGCTTTAACGTGCAAGGCCTGCAGATGTTTCCCGAACTCTGCCGTGAACTGGGAGTTGAGTTCAAGCGCTGTACTAAGCTGGTGATTGCCAAGAATGAACCGGAACACCGCTATCTGCTCAAGTTGCTGGAACAGGGACGTAAAAACTCCTGTTCCGGACTCTCACTGGTGGAGGCGGCCGCAATCGAGGGTCTGGCCCCGGGGGTTAGCGGCCGGACAGCCCTCTATTCCCAGGCAACCGGAATCGTAAACCCGTATCAGTTCACAATAGCTTTGGCGGAAAATGCCCATCAGAACGGGGTTGAGGTGTTTCTCACTACAAGGGTGGAACATATCGAACGGTCGAGCACAGATTCCCGGGACACGTATTTTACAATAGAAACGGACCGCAGGAGCTTTACAGCCGGAATGGTAATCAACGCCGCCGGAAACCACTCCGATGAAGTGGCTCGAATGGCTGACCCGGAGTTTCCACTGCGGCTGTATCCCTGCCGAGGTGAATATCACATTATAGACAAAGAGTACTCCCAGCTGCTGCACATGGCCGTGTATCCGGTACCGCCGCAGGACGGCAGCGGCCTGGGAGTTCACCTTACCCCGACTATGAACGGCAACATCCTGATCGGGCCTTCAACCGAATACATACAGGGCCGCGAGGACAGTGCCACAACAGAAAGCACTATGCAACTGCTCCTGAACGAGGCCTTCGAGCTGATGCCGGCTCTAAAAGGGGCTCAGGTAATTCGCAGTTATGCCGGTATCCGACCAAAACTCTTCCATCCATCCACGGGGGTCAGTTTTGCCGATTTCCACATCGATGAATCCGCTGCGCTTCCCGGGATGATCAACCTGGTGGGCATCGAATCGCCGGGCCTGACCGCCTCGCCGGCCGTTGCTGTCTACGTCAGAGACCAGTTTATTGCCCCCCGGCTCGAACTCATAGCGAAGAATGATTTCGCCCTGCGCTCCCCGGACATACAGCGCCGCGAATTTCTCCCGTTGGAGCAGCGCCGCCGGCTGGCCGAAACCGACCGGGATTTCGCCGAAATTATCTGCCGCTGCGAGGGGGTCAGCCGGGCCGAGGTAATCAGAGCAATCGAGAACCCGCTGGGAGTTCGCACACTCAACGGAATTAAAAAGCGCACCCATTCGATGATGGGACGCTGTCAGGGCGGATTCTGTATGGCCCGGATAGCTGAAATCCTGCAATCCCGTTACGGGACGAGCCCGGACGAAATATGTCAAAACGGCCCCGAGAGCGTAATCTGTTCAGCCGGTAAACTCTAATTTTGTGAGAATCGGGTTAAAATCGGCATATTTTAACCCCTTTTCGACCTCAATCCGGCCCGGGCGCTTGACTTTTCTATGTGCATTACTATTATTGTTAGCGTTATGGATACAAGGGAACTATATACAACAGCATCCCTGGCCCAGCT
>CAZAMY010000711.1:0-1644 GCA_964485995.1 uncultured Sediminispirochaeta sp. | reverse complement strand
CAACCGAAGGGTCGTAGCCGAGGTTTCCGGGCACGACAAATCCGGCGGTTCGTTCAGCTTTGCCGTTAAAAATATTATCGATAATGGCCTGGTAGTCGATGGCATAGCTCATCGCCTGCCGAACCTTCTGGTTCTCAATCGGAGTGCCGACACCGGTGGTCATGTTGTTAAACGCGATGTAATACACCCGGTCTTTGGGGTAGCTGATCAGTTTCACATTGTTCATATCTGCTACCGAGTCTGCCTGTTCGGGAGTAAGGCGGCTGATAATATCTATATCGTTGTTCTGCAGTGCTGCAATCCGGGTAGAGGACTCGGTGATGGGACGAAAGATTACCTTATCGACCTTCGGATACTCCGGCTGCCAGTAGTTTTCGTTGGCATCCAGGACAATCCGGTCGCCCTTGCTCCACTCCACAAACTTGAAGGCGCCGGTTCCGACCGGTTCCTGTATATACCCTTCTTCGCCTACTTCTTCATGATACTTCTTGGAGAGGATGCCCCAGTGCTCGTTCATCTGCAGCAGCAGCATCGAGTTCGGCTGTTCCAGCTCCATCCTTACGGTGTACTCATCAACCTTCTCCATATCCTTCACCGCTTTAAAATCCTCACGGTAGGTAATCTCACTGCCCTGTCCGCGTTCCCAGGTAAAGATCACGTCATCCGCGGTAAAATCATATCCGTTGTGAAACTGAACGTCCTGACGCAGGTTAAAGGTATACACAGTTCCGTCATCGGAGACTGTCCAGCTCTCAGCCAGGGCCGGTACAATTTCACCCTCGTCGTTCAACCATACCAGTGAATCGAACATGCTCCAGGCGACGTTGGATGCCTGACGGGTATCACCGGTGGCCGGTTCGATGGTGTTGGGACTGGCGTTCAGTGCCACCCGCAGTACCTCTTCCTGGGTTTCTTCCTGTGCACCGGCTCCAAAAAGTGATGCATTAAAAGCAAGCAATGCAATCAGTACAAACAGGAACGCTTTTCCATGTAACTTACACATTTTCTCCTCCTTTTCCTTCGACTGGTAATTTCTGGCAGCCCTCTTTCCGGCAGCCCCAGCCAAAGATTTCGAAAATAAAAATTACAACTCTAAATACTAAAAATAGTATCTCATATCTAATATTCAAATGTCAATTAAAACTGATAGTTTTTTTAGCTTCTACCAGTTCTTTATTCTTTAATGCATATATACTTACTACATATCAATTAACTTCGGCCACAAACCGGCCGGTTAGTAAGATATGAGGCTAAGCTATATTTTTGTTCGACCACTAACTTAATTCCACTTCCTGCCGCAACAAACTCTTATGTACTCTGGAAATAAGCTCTACGCCTCTGTCTTAAGCATATTGAATGCCCAAGTCAAAAAGCAACTTCCAAACCGAAAATCTCGGGAAGTTGTGTCTTCAAGCATAGGATACGGCGCCGGGTTATACCGACGCCGCACTATCATTCATTCAAACTACTGCTTCCCGAACCAGTTGACCGGTTCGTTGGCGTGGTTCTGATAGATATGCTTGATTTCGGTGTACTCCTCCAGGCCGGGTTTCCCCAGCTCGCGGCCGGAGCCGGATTGCTTGTATCCGCCCCAGGGAGCCTGTACAAAGTAGATGTTGAAGTCGTTGATCCACACCGTACCGG
>CAZAMY010000710.1:0-1644 GCA_964485995.1 uncultured Sediminispirochaeta sp. | reverse complement strand
TTCGAACAGCAGTACTACATCCCGCTGCCCGCCGGTCTGGCTCTGGGCCTGGGCTACCACCTGGCTTCCGATCTGGATTCCGGCGCCCCGGATTACCGGCGTTCGTTTCTGGGCGGATTCGGCAGCCTTCCCGGCCTGCACGACCAGGAGCTGGTCGGCCGGCACAGCGCTTCAGCCGGGACGGAACTGCGAGTTCCGCTATTTTCGCTGCCCATCGGCTTCGGCGACCAGGTGTATGCCTCGTTTCGCGGAAGCGTCGGAAATGTGTGGGACGAAAAAATAGCCGAGCTGCTTCGAAAACAGCCCGGCTTTATTGCCGGCGGCAGCATCGGCCTCTCGGCCGACACCCTCTTCGGCGAAGTTCATGTACATTTTGCGGCGGCGAGCGGAGACTCCTTTACTGAAGATCCCCTGCGGTATGCCGCCTATATAGTGCTCGGCAGCGGCAGCTTTAGCCCGTTTCAGCCGGCCTTTCAGTAGGCCGCTTTCCCAGCCAGTACAGCGCAGCAGCCATCCCCCCCATGATGAGCAGGGGCACCGCAATCAGCACGGGGTTGTGCGCAAAGGCAAGCTGGTAGAACAGTGTGGCGGTGCTCCAGGCCAGGATGGTCAGATAGGCTGCCTGCATCAGGCCGTACTTCCAGCCCATCTCCTGGATCGAGGTGCCGAAGGCGGCCACACAGGGGAAGTAGATCAGCACGAACAGCAGATACGCATAGGCTGAGAAGGGATTGAACTGTGAGCGCATCCCGGTAAACACCGAACCCTCCGCCTCGACCAGGGCGGCTGTCTGCGCTTCGTCGTGTCCGATCATATCGAGTCCAATGGTGGCCGAGAGTCCGGAGAATATGCCGGCCAGCCCCTCGCCCAGCGCGGTAAATGATTCGGCAATGCCGTCCCGCAGTGAAAATCCGGCCTCTGCGCCTGCCGCCGGCGCATCCTGGGCGTACAGCGAGTTCAGGGTACCGACGATTACCTCTTTGGCGAACAGGCCGGTAAACAGCCCCACTGTGGCCGGCCAGTTCTCGTCTTCGATGCCCATCGGTCGGAAGACCGGGGTAATCGACTTGCCGACTGCCGACAGGACCGAGTCTTCGGTGTCCTCGTTGCCGAAGCTGCCGTCGGTGCCCAGGGAGTTGAAGATGCTCAGCAGCAGGACTACCAGCAGAATCGCCTTTCCGGCCCGCTTGATGAAGAAGCGCAGGCGGATCCAGGCGGAGCCGAAGCTGCTGCGAAGGGTGGGCAAGTGGTACTTGGGCAGTTCCATTACGAAGGTGGAGTCCCCGCCCTTGAAGACGGTTTTGCGCAGCAGATAGCCGGTACCGATGGCCATCAGAATACCGATCATATAGATGGAGAATACGATGCCCCCGGCCCGGGCGCCGAAGAAGGCCGCGCCGAAGAGGGCATAAACCGGCAGCCGGGCGCTGCAGCTCATAAAGGGGGTGATAAAGATGGTCAGGAAGCGGTCGCGTTTGTTCTCCAGGGTACGGGCGCCGAGGATGGCCGCCACGCTGCAGCCGAAGCCGACGATCATCGGTACGAAGGCCTTGCCCGGCAGCCCGATCGACTGCATTACCCGGTCCATCACGAAGGCCGCCCGGGCCATGTAGCCGGAGTCTTCCAGGATGCTGAGCATCAGAA
>CAZAMY010000709.1:0-1653 GCA_964485995.1 uncultured Sediminispirochaeta sp. | reverse complement strand
CATCGGCGGAAATTCGGTGTGGATTGCGGGTTACAATGTCCCGAACCCGCGGGTGTACATCCTTTTCAAGGCGCGGAGCTGTAATCCCGATATCCCGCACGGTTTCTTTGGTCTGAGTGTTCATATGTCCGCAGCGGATTGCATGGTAGCGGGTGTGGGGATCGAGGGTTGTTTTCAGCTGCGCATATGCCCATGAAGCGCACACAGAATCCATATCGGGATTACGGTGTCCAGTTATAAAAATATCATTCATATCTTCCTCGTGTTACTGTTTCGGTCGGCGGTTATAGGCGGGCCATGCACTTCAGATACGCCGCCAGAGCCTGAGAATCAATGTATTCGTCGACTATATGAGCCTGAGCTATATTGCCCGGACCCCATACAACTGCCGAAATACCGGCCGCCTGATAATGGCCGGCCTCTGTTCCAAAGGTTACACACTTTGGTTCTGCGTCGCAACCCGCTTCACGAACATACTGCAGGGCGGTAGATGAGCTGTCGGGCAGCAGCGGGGGATACTCGGCGGTAATAACGGTCTCTATGTCAACCTGAGGAAAGCGGGGACTATAACGACTAAGGATCTCTTTTTGTACTTTGTCCTCGAGTTCATTTAAGATTTCATCTGGACGCTCACCCGGTAGATTCCGGATTTCCCATACAATCCGGCACTCCTCCGGTATGATGTTGCGGGCGGTCCCCCCGTGGATTGTTCCCACCGAAAGCGTTGAGTGGGGTGGCAAAAAGCGGCTGTCCTGGCCCTTACTACGGCTGAGAGAATCAGCCTTGCTTCGCAGAAAGTTGATTATATCGTTGGCGATATAAATCGCACTTGCTCCCTCAGCGGGGGTACTGGAATGGGCCGGTACTCCGCGTATCTTCGTATAGCAGGAGGTGCCTCCCTTGTGTCCGATTACCGGGACCATGGCAGTCGGTTCTCCCACGATAACCGCATCGGGACGGGGAACCTGGTGGCCCAACCTTTCTATAAGAAATGGTGCTCCCCGGCAGCCAGATTCCTCATCCAGGGTGAATGCCAGATGAATCGGCCGGCTGCGCTTCTGACGAAGCCATTCGGGCACCATCGCAAGAGCTAAGGCCACAAAACCCTTCATATCGGTCGTTCCCCTGCCGAATAGTCGGCGGCCGGCGTGAGAATCGGCCCCGCCCATTTCGCTTGTAAGCTCAAAGGGTGGGTGCGTCCAGTTTTCAGCCGCCGCCGGCACTACATCCAAATGAGCGGAAAGGCAGATCCCGCCGTCTTGCTGCGGCCCGATGGTTGTAAACAGGTTGGCCGGGGCGTCCGCATTTTCCGCGTGTTCCCTTTGTGCGCCGGCCGGAGGAAACGGAAATCTGTACACCTGAAGCCCGTAGTCTTTCAGATAGTCACTTACCCAATCGAGTATTTCTTTGCCGTCGGTGCCGGGAGTTGAAGGGAATGCGATTAGTTCAGTTAAGAGCTGTTCGGCAGCATCAGATAGGGTGTGCGTAGAATTTCGCATACGCTGTTTTTCCTTTCTGCAGAAATAATTGAATGTACGTTGCAACAATATTAGATTATTGGCTATTAAACAATAGAAGAGATTAGCTCAGAACAACAAAAAAAGCTTGATTCCGTATTGCGGTGTATTGTATCATAAATTGGAATGAAAAAGT
>CAZAMY010000708.1:0-1655 GCA_964485995.1 uncultured Sediminispirochaeta sp. | reverse complement strand
TTGAAAACCTGTTCGGCCAGTATGGTACTGTTGCAAGTGCCAACATTATCATCGATCGTTACACCGATCGCTCAAAAGGCTTCGGTTTTGTAGAGATGGAAGACGAACAGGCTGCTGATGCGGCTATTTCTGCGCTGGACAATTCAGAGTTCGGCGGACGCAATCTAAAGGTCAACGTGGCCAAAGAGCGTCGTCCCCGCTTCTAAGCGATAGCAGAATATACAACCGGGTGGATTTAGTTCTACCCGGTTTTTTTTTGTGAGCTCATCTGCTCTCCTCTAAAGCACTAATAGCAATTCAAACTTTGAAAGTCATATGGACTTTCAAAGTTTGAATTGCTGAAGCACTCAGATAAATGTAGAGAAATGACGATAATTATCGTAGTATGAGAATAATAATCCGTATGTCTGCTGCGGCAGTACTCTTGATTCTTACCCTCGGTGTATGGGCCCAAACTCAAACTCAACCTCAACTTCCAGTAGAGCAGCAAGCGGTGTCCCAGGCCTTGCCCACCGGTTTCAACCAGATTCAGTTGGGAATGGAGCTGGATTCGGTTCAGCAGGCGCTGGAAGCGGATGGAAATTTTAACTATCGCGGAGAACCTGATGTGAGCATGTTGCGCTCGCGTAATGATTCTCTGATCCAGTGCGACGGCTTTGACTTTATCCAGCAGGCTTCATTTCAGTTTGTCGATGACGGATTGTTCACTATTACCCTGATTTTAAACCGGAATCGTATCGGTTATTACACTATGTACAGTACTCTGCAGGAAAAATACGGAGAGCCGGACCGCCTGTCCCCCGATAAGGCTGTGTGGGAGAACGAGCAGGTGCAGATGACTCTGGAGCGTCCGCTGCGTGTAAAATACATTGCGATGCCGGTTCTCGAAGAGATGCGCCGCAGCAGTACCCGTGAAAAATCACTCGAGAGGCTGAATCGGGAACGTTTCTTGGAGCAATTTTAATGAAGTTTTTTATTCTGATGCTGCTCATCATATCTGCTGGCTGCAGTGCAGAGCAGGAGCTCCCTACGGCTGAGATACAGGTAGGGCGGGATACATATTCTGTAGAAATCGCTCGCAGCGAGGAAGAGCACCAACAGGGGCTGATGCATAGGGATTCCCTCGGTGAGTATGCGGGAATGCTGTTTGTATTCGAACGGGACCGACATTTGAGCTTCTGGATGAAGAACACCTATATTCCGCTTTCGATCGCCTACATTTCTAAGGCGGGTATGGTCAAGAGCATCCATGATATGCAACCCGAGTCGCTGCGTCCGGTTGAATCGGAGGTGGCGGTGCGTTTCGCTCTGGAATTGCCGCAGGGTGCCTTTGCGCGTTCGGGAGTGCAGCCGGGTGATAAAATCGAAGGCCTGGAACGCTTTCTTGAATGAGATTGTTCTGCTAAGATGTATGTAAGATGCACATAAGGAGCGCTCTATTCCTGATGAACGACCATTTTTACATGCCTACTTTGATCTGGTAGAGCACATGACCCGCATGGAATTGCGGAATACCAGTAAAAATCTGTTACTCAACTATATCAACGAATCGGCTGAGCCGAGTCTCATTGAAAGAGCCCGGGAGGCGGTTCGCCGCTATCTCCAGGATGACGTACCGACCCTCGAAGAGATTCAGGCCAAGAGCCGGGCCGGGG
>CAZAMY010000707.1:0-1656 GCA_964485995.1 uncultured Sediminispirochaeta sp. | reverse complement strand
GGTTTTTCATGGTGGTGTCGATGGTGGTCCAGAAGCCCTGGACTTTTTCGATGCGTTCGACGGTGAGGGTTTTGAGGAGATCGCCGGATGTGTCGTAGAAGTCGACTTTGACCGGGATCCAGATGTCCTTGGCCACCCATTGGACGCGCTTGGAGTACTGCGAGTCGCCGGGGTTTTTGGGGACCGATTCGATAACGTAGCAGTCGCGGCCGGCCTGCTGTTCTTCCCGCAGCAGGGTGTGGGTGTCCTGGTCGACGTCCCGGGACTGCATGTCGTCGTAGGTGAAGTCGGTGCCCATAAAGGAGCTGTCGCCTTCGCTGGCGGCGATGCGGCGGATTCGGCCGAGGCCCGGCAGGAAGATCCACTGGTCGTCGTCGCGGCCCTCGTTCTCGACGGTCAGAAAGCGGGTGCCTTCGACTGAGGCGGGCTTGTGGAATACGATGACCGAGCTGGCGGTGCCGTCATCCGACTCCTTGGTCCAGTTTTCGACGATACGGTTGCTGCTGCGCCCGTCGGATTCGATCAGGTTCATCTCCACCAGCGAGTGCATGCTGTCGCCGGTGTCGCGGTCATAGACGTTCTGCGCCACTTCGCGCCCGTCGATGGCGAATAGGCCGGTGGTGGCGAGCAGCAGCAGTGCGGCGGCCAGCAGGGCTGTTTTGGCGATGAGTCCGGCCGGCCGGTGGTTATGGTGGCAGCGGCCGGCTGCTTGGCGGCCGGATTGCCGGCGCCTGGCGGCGCTTCGATTTTGAGAATAGACATTGTGCATATTAGCCTCCATTGCTCATGGTTCTGAGCGGTTTCGAAATAAAGCTTGGTTTGAATATATTCAACAGCACCGGCAGCAGGGTCATTGCCGCCAGTGATGAGGTAAACATGGTCAGGGCAATCAGCATGCCCAGGTACATTAGCGGGTTAAAGTTAGAAAAGATCAGCACGGCGAAGCCGGCGGCCACGGCAAAGGCGTTGATGGTGATAGCCCGGCCGGTGGTCCGCAGGGTGTTGACGGTAACTGTTTCGATGTCGTCGGTCTGCATGCGCTGGTAGTGGTAGTTGGACATGAAGTGGATAGTGTAGTCGATGCCGATTCCGATGGCCACTGAGGCCACCATGGCGGTGCTGATGTCCAGTTTAATGCCGAAGAAGCCCATTACGGCAAAGTTGATAAGGATGGCAAACCCCATCGGGATGATGCCCAGCACACCGGCGATCAGCGAGCGGAAGTTGATGGCAACTATGATGAAGACCAGCGTCAGCGAGATGAGGATGCTGCGGGTCTGGGCGTCGATCAGCAGGTTGGTCAGGGCGTTTTTTACCAGCGCCGAGCCGGTGGTTTCAACGCTGTAGCCGTCGGGGAAGTAGCGGTCGACGTAATCGTGCACGCCGGCGATGATAGGCTCGGTTTCGCGGGTGCCGGTGGTGCGCATTTGGGCGGTCATACGTACCTGCCGCGGCTCCAGGGCGTCGTCGGCCCAGTCGTCCATGCTGCCGGAATACAGCAGCAGGTATTGGGAAATGAGGTTCTTCAGCTCTTCTCGGGTTTCCGCCGGGTATTTGGCCGGATCGTAGGGGATTTCGTAGTAGGCACTGCCCTTGTAGTTCATGCGGCGGTTGAGCTGCTCGACAAACTGGTCCACCGTCAGCTCGGTACCGCCG
>CAZAMY010000706.1:0-1656 GCA_964485995.1 uncultured Sediminispirochaeta sp. | reverse complement strand
GGCACGATGCTCCGCTGCGATATCTCGCCTTCGCCGTTTTCATACTCTATTCGGATGGACTGCTGTCCGTCCTGCCGTGCCTCGAGGGCGCGGCGTGTCTGTACCTCTTCCATACCAAGCTATCTGCAAGTTCCGTACCAATCGCTTGGCATGGTAATTGCTTTTTATGTTTTTGGGATGCATGTCCTGTAGTCGAGTTCGGGGCGCCGGGAGCACGCCTGGCCAGCGCCAGTAGCCGGCGGCAGCGTGCAGCCCGCCAAGTACACCAGCGATGGAGGAAGTATATGCGTAAAATGTTGACGATTGTGTTGTTGTTCGGTTTCGCCGGCGGCGGGCTTTTCGCCCAGACGAACGGGCCGGAACGGGGAGTGATGTTTCAGATAGGCGCGGGGACCGCGCAGATAGAGTGGCCGCAGGAGCTGAAAGAGATGATGGATTACGCCGAAGCCCAGCCGGAGATCGACCGGGTAAAAGTGCATCTGAACCTGGGCCTGGGCGCGGCGATGAGCGAAGATCTGTATCTGCTGGGCAGTCTGCAGGGCTACGGCGACCGCCTGGAGGACAGTTACGGTGACTATGTCCAGATAAATGCCTATCTGTTCGCACTGGGGCTGCGCTGGTATCCCTTTGTAACCGGACTGGTGCTGGGCGGGGATATCGGGGCCGCCCGCCTGGTGGCGATGGGGACGGGGGTCAGCAGCGTAACCACAGACTGGGGGCGCGGCCTGGGTTTTACCGCCGGGTATGATTTCGGCGGCCGCCGGACCGGCGTGTCGCTGATTCTGGGGCTGCGGATTGACGGGATACGTGTCGAGGGCGAGTCGGTGGGTACCGCGGCCCTGTTCCTGAACCTGGCGTTTAAGTAAGTGAGGGTAAAATATTTTGTTGTCGGTACAAATATTTTTGTCAAAGGGGAGCGGGAATGGCTCGACTCGCCCTGCAGCGGGGCAGTTTTTTCCGGGCACGCAACTTGCATAAGGGCAGGCCCTGGCCTCAAGACCGGCGAGCCTGAGAGGTGCAGGTAAAGAGTGCATCTTATGTAAAAATGATATTTAAAAATCAGATGTAAAAAAGTGAATTTTTTTAGCGGATGGATGGGGAGGTTATCTAAACTACGGATATATGTGGTTTGTGCACGTGGGTAAACCGCGGATGGCAGGCTTGACGGATGTGTTATAGTTGCGAAAAAGGGATTGTGAAAATGGTGTTGATTATTTCGGTGGCGACCAGTCTTATCTGGATAAAGATTCTGAGAGCTTTTGATGATGCCCAGGGGCTGAAGAGCAGGCGGACGGCGGTGAGCGGGTTTTTTCTGTACGGGCTGTTGAGCGTGCCGCTGGTGCTGCTGCTGTACGCGCTGGCCGGACCGCTGGTGTATCCGATTGCCCGTGAGTCGGCGGTGCTGGAAAAACTGTTTTTGCTGGGGCCGGTGGAAGAGCTGGGCAAGTTTCTGGTTTTCTATCTGGTGGCTGTGGGCAGCGGGTCGATCCAGGAGCCTCGCGACGGGGTGCTGCACGCCGCTTCGGTGGGGCTGGCCTTCGCGGTGGTGGAGAACGTGTTTTACTCGATATACGGCCTGGAATTGCTGCTGTACCGTTCTATGCTGACCACCGCCGGCCACATGAGTTATGCGGCCATCTGGGGTTTTGCGGCAGG
>CAZAMY010000705.1:0-1657 GCA_964485995.1 uncultured Sediminispirochaeta sp. | reverse complement strand
TTGAACCGGAAAATTAGCGTATGGAATCAATTGGTGAAAAGTTAAAGACAGCCCGCGAAGAGAAAGGATACTCCCCCGACCAGGTTGCCCGGGATACGAACATTGCCCGGCGCTTTATCCTGGCAATGGAGCAGGAGGAATTTTCCGCCTTTCCGGGCGACACATACCTGCTCGGCTTCTTGCGCAACTATGCCGATTATCTGGGGCTCGATTCGGAGCGCCTGGTGACGCTGTATCGCAACATGAAGATACAGGAGCAGCCGGTTCCTATGGAGGAACTGATTCAGGGCAAAAGACGGCGCCCCTCCATCGGACTGATAATCGGAATTGTGGCCGGGGTGCTCGTTCTGGCCGGAGGCGGCTACGGGTTGTATACCTGGTTCTCCCAGAATGGCGGAACAGCGGAAATCGCTGAAAATGAGGCCGAACCGACGGAACAGACCGCAACGGAGCCTGAAGCCGAATCAACCGGTCAGCGCTATGAAATGGCCGAAGAGATCGTTGAGCGCCGTTTTCAAGAGGGGCAGGTGCTGCGCCTCATGCTGGATAACGATACCGTGGATATCGAGGTGACTGAAGTCGGCAGCGAGGTAACACTGACTACCCCTTACGGGAGCAGTACTGTCGGCCTCGGAAAAGAGCTGCTGCTCGATCTAACTCAGGATGCACAGAACGATATTCGAATCGTTGTTCAGGATATAGATGCCCAGGGGCGGACGGCGGTGCTACGTTTCGACCGCGGTCTCGGCAGAACCGCCGAGGCAGAGGGCGAGGATGTTGAGGGCGAAGAAGCTGCGGCCGAGGAAGATGCTGTCTCCGACCTCGGTACCACATCGGTCGAATCACGAACCCAGAGTCCTGTCACAATTCTTACCGCCGAGCAGCCCGAGGCATTCCGGCTGGATGTAACCTTCCGGGGTTACTCGCTGGTACGTTACCTGAAAGACGGAAATATTCGGGAGCAGCGCTACTTCAACAGGGATGATACCTTCCGTCTGAACGTCGACCGGGAGGTAATGCTGTGGATTTCCAACGCCGGTTCATTTCAGGCCCGCATCGGTGGACAGGAGGTTGATTTCGGCGGACCCGGCGAGGTAGCTACCAAGCTGCTGCGCTGGGAGCGCAGCGAGGAAACCGACCGGTATCAGTTGAGGATGCTGCCCGTCTACTAATGCAATCGAAGAATAATATGAGTAAATTTTATATTGAGAGCCTCGGATGTGCCAAGAACCAGGTTGATTCCGAGGTTCTGCTGCATACTCTGCAGGCCAAGGGCTGGACCTACGTAGGGCAGGCCGATGCGGCTGATCTGATCATTGTGAACTCTTGCGGATTCATTCAACCGGCCAAGGAGGAAACCATTGAAACGGTACTCTCCTTTCGCCAAGCCTATCCCGATAAGAAGGTGCTGCTGGCCGGCTGTTTTGCCCAGAGGTATGGAAACGAGCTGAGCAGTCAGCTGCCCGAGGCTGACGGCATATTCGGCAACCACGACCTGCGGCAGATCGATGCGGTCTCGCAGCAGGTAATGCAGGGCGAGCGTCCGGTTGCACTGCCGGATTGGCAGTATTCTCCGGCTTACCGCAGCGAGCTGTTCTCGTTTCCCGGTTCGGCTTACGTGAAAATTTCCGAGGGCTGCAATCATCGCTGCAGTTTC
>CAZAMY010000704.1:0-1658 GCA_964485995.1 uncultured Sediminispirochaeta sp. | reverse complement strand
GCTGTGCTGCAGAAATATCTTGACCACCCCGAGCAGCACCGGGATCCCCGGCAGGCACACCGCCGTTCAGCAAAATAGGATGAATTGACAGCTCTCCGTAAAACCCGTACAGTTTTCCTATGAACTTACCTAACACTCTCACCGTTATTCGTATTGCGCTGGCTCCGATTTACTTTGCAGCCTTCTTTTTTACCGAATGGACCGGGAGCGGACAAGTTGCTGCACTGATTGTGCTGGCCCTCGTATTCGTGGTGATGGAAGTCTCCGACCTGTTGGACGGTTATTTTGCCCGCAAGTACGAACTCGTTACCGAAATCGGAAAAGTAATCGATCCCTTCGGCGATGTGATAAGCCGGATGACCTACTTTTTCTGTTTTACCCTTAGCGGGCTGATGCCGCCCTGGGTGTTCCTGGTACTGCTCTACCGTGAGCTCGGAATAACCTTCCTGCGAATGCTGATGATACGACGTGGTGTAGCTATGGCCGCCTCGATATGGGGCAAGGCGAAAGCGGTGACGTATGCAGCCGGCGGAGTGCTGGGGCTTGCCTATGTGGGATTCGAACGTCTGAGTCCAGAAGTGTATTTCTTGCCTGCGCTCCGGACTATTACTGTGGCTGTTTTTATTTTTGGGGCGGCCTCATCAGTACTTTCTTTTCTCACCTACGTACGGGGTGCTTTGAAGCAGGAGTAATGTGGTGCCGGAGATGATACCAGTCCGCCGCTTAGAGTCTGCGGCGGGAAGCATAAAATTCCTGTTCACCGATGTGGACGACACACTCACCCACCGGGGGCGCCTTTTTCCTGAGACCTACCAGGCCCTTTGGCGTTTGGCCGAACACGGCATCAAAATTGTTCCGGTTACCGGCGGACCGGGAGGCTGGGCGCATATGATAATCCGGCAATGGCCGGTGGATGCGGTTATCAGCGAAAGCGGAGCATTTGTCTTCTATCGGGAGGACGAGCAGATAAAAACCATGCTGCACCCTTCGGTAGAAGGGCGTTCGGAGGAGATCGGTGCTAAAATCGAGGCTTTACGGCGCAGGGTAGCTGAAGATATGCCGGGTGTGAAGGTTTCGCAGGATCAATTTGCCCGCATGTACGATTTGGCCTTCGATGTAAATGAGACCGAACCACCTTTGGATCAAAGGCAGACGGCGAGGATCATGCGTATATGCCGAGAGTTCGGTGCCCGCACGCAGATGAGTTCAATCCATGTGAATGCCTGGTTCGGAGAGTACGATAAAATAGAAACGACCAAGCTGTACCTCTCACGCCGGTACGGCTTGACGCTCGAGGAGATGCGGCAGCAGATTCTCTATTGCGGAGATGCGCTGAATGACGAACCGATGTTCGAGTTCTTCGACTTGAGCTGCGGGGTGGCCAATGTCATAGATGTGCAGGACCGTCTGAATGCCCTGCCGAAATACGTGACCGAAGGACGCGGAGGGCTGGGCTTTGCCGAGATGGCGGAGAAGGTTATAAGACTCAGGACGGGGGCCGATTGAGGGCTCAGAGTAGGAGGGGCGGGGCCGGTGCTCGCATGTGGATATCACGATTTTGTAATTAAATTTTACTAGCCGTATTGACATTTTTTGGGGTTTCATTTACCTTTGCACACGTCGCAGGGAAGCAGCGGCAACGGCTAAAAGGGCAAATA
>CAZAMY010000703.1:0-1659 GCA_964485995.1 uncultured Sediminispirochaeta sp. | reverse complement strand
CGCTTCGGGCGCTGCTGGAGGGGAAGGAGAATCCCTTAAGCGGCAAGTCCCGTGCGCGCTTTGAACAGAAACTCAAGTATAAGCCGAAACAGAATCCATAAAGCCTCTATTCTTTCTCTCCCTCATACCGTAGATTCCAGGAGTAGCGGAAGGAATCCATCAGGGCCATGATATCGCGGGTCTCCTGCAGGGGAATAAGCGAGCTCTCATTTTTTTCCTGATCAAGGCAAGAGACTACTTCTTCCACCTGATACACAAATCCGTTTTCCTTATGCTCAACGGCGATTTCCTCTGTGGTGAGAATCTCGTTCCCGCCGTTATGAGTGTGGAGGGTAAACCGGTCTCCACCGCTGAAGCCTGGAAAAGTGACAGCCCCTTTGGCTCCATAAATAGCCGCCCGGCTGTCCATCCAGAGCCTAAACCCGGTTGCAATCTGAGCCATAGCGCCGGAAGGGAAGGCCAGCCGGTAGCAGGCAAAATCGTCCACCCCTTCCGGATTAAAGCTGCACATTGAATCGCTGCTCCGGGGTATTTCTCCAAGCAGGTAACAGCAGTAGGAGAGCGGATATATTCCCATATCGAGGGTTGCTCCTCCGGCAAGGGCCGGATCGTTCAGGCGGGACTGGTACTGAGGGGGAGCGAACTTTCCGAAGGAGAGGTCGATGTACTTTACCTCGCCTATGAGACCATCCCGGAGAACCTCGCGCATTTTCTTCCAGCTCGGCAGAAACCTGGTCCAGATTGCTTCCATCAAAAACAGGTTTTTTTGAGCAGCCAACGCGATAAGCCGGTCGGCTTGCACGGCGTTGACCGTAAATGGTTTTTCTATCAGCACGTGTTTGCCATGCTTCAAGGCCGCGGCGGCATTTTCGTAATGAAAGTTATGGGTGGTGGCCACGTACACTACATCGATCTCCGGATCCTGCAGTAAGTCCTCGTAACTGCCGTGGCGGGGCACCTCCAGCTCCCGGGCAAAGCTTTCGGCCCGCTCCGGGCTTTTTGATCCGACCCGCAGCAGTGTAGCGCGTTGAGTGGTCCGCAGGGCATCGGCCATCTTGCGGGCGATTATCCCGGCGCCCATAATTCCCCAGTTGTAGGTACTGTGCATATCTTTATTCCTCCGAATTTTCGTAACTAGAGTACATATGCTATTGGAATCTCTTCCTGAATACAAGTTTTGATGAAAAGAGTCCTTAGAAGTGCGTTTTTTGAAGAGTACGCCGAATTTTTCACTGCATAGGCAGCAAGTAATACTTTACCGATGTATTTGCCGGGTTTATAATGAAATTTAGATTTAAGTAAATCCCCCACTGGCTCACAGTAGGAATGCACTTACTTTGTCATTGCAATCGCTGTTTCTAACTATTCGCAGCGAACCAGCGTAGAGGTAAAGTGGCAATGTAATGAAGAGGGCGTTCCTGCTCATTCTTTTTCTCGTTCCCGCCGTTGTTTTTGGTCAAATTATCGTAGTAGACGGCCCTGATATCAACTCGGATATCGATACCCAGGAAAGTACGACTTTGTACACTGGTACTTTCTATGGGCCCGATGATATATGGGATGGGTATGAGGAGGTTTTCAAATACTATATCTATCTTGTGTATCAAGAAGGTGTCGAGACACCCCTGATAGGCAGAAACTATCCTGCTGAAGATCCCA
>CAZAMY010000702.1:0-1661 GCA_964485995.1 uncultured Sediminispirochaeta sp. | reverse complement strand
TACCCGCTGGCGCATACCACCGGAGAGCTGATAGGGATACTCGTGTACCCGCTTTTCAGGCAGAGGAATGCCGACCAGTTTCAGCAGGTCCACTGACTTCTCCAACGCCTCTTTTTTCTTGGCGCCGGAGTGCTTCATAATCGCTTCTGCAATCTGCGAGCCACAGGTAAACACCGGATTCAGTGAGGTCATCGGTTCCTGAAAGATCATGGAGATCTCATTGCCGCGCAGACTCCGCATCTGAGGTTCGCTCACAGCCAATAGATTTCGATCGTTATAAATGATCTCGCCGCCAACAATTTTCCCCGGCGGGGAGGGTATCAGCCGCATTATGGAAAACGAAGTGACGCTCTTTCCGCAGCCCGACTCACCAACCACACCCAGGGTTTCACCCCGCTTCAATTCAAAGGAGACACCGTTTACCGCTTTCACAATACCAGCCCCGGTACGAAAGTGGGTCTGGAGGTTGCGGACTTCTAATAGGTTACCATTGTTGCTCACGTTGATCCTCCTTCCGGTCCGCTATAGGAGGCCTGATGAGTCAGCACCTGTCCGGGTCGGTTTTTCAAATGAACCCCATCTTCAGCAACCATCTCACCGTTGACAATTACCTTCTCTATGCCATTGGAAAAGACCTCGGGTATCTCGTCGCCATAAGTCGGCACCTCGCCCACCTGGTCGTAGTCAAAGACCACGCAGTCGGCCTTAAAGCCGGGCCGCAGGAGTCCGCGGTCATACTGCCGTATAGCGGTGGCCGGCAGGCTAGTCATCTTGCGAATCGCGTCCTCCAGCCGCAGCACCTTCTCCTCGCGCACATACTTGCGCAGCACCATCGGAAAGGTGGCGTACAGGCAGGGGTTGGGTATCTGCGGACGACGAATAGCGTGCACCAGACCGCCGTCAGTACCGAAGCCGACCCATGGATGGACCGCCACATCGCGCATATTATCCTCATGCACCACATCGAGGATCGTACGGATGTTCGGTTCTTGCGCAACCAGGTCGAAGAGCATTCGGAACTTGTCGTCTACATTGCGCTCGCGCATCAACTGAAAAATGGTCTTACCCTCCAGCGAACTGTCTTCGCTGGCGGCGATTCTCACATAATGGTGCCAGAGGGGATCCTTTAGCGGCCCAAAGGAGTAGACCATCCCGCTGGCCTTCTCCTCTTCGGTGCGGTTCGGGCTTACATAAAACTCGGAAGCCTCCCCGCGCTTCAGGGCTGCCTGCAATTTTTCCCGTCCGGCCGCGCTCTTCAATACATTCTGCAGGTCGTCTATCGCCCACTGTGGAAACATATCTATAGTGCGGGCGGAAAAGAAGAGGCCGCCGCCGTTGGCAGCCGCCATGACATCGGCTACCACATTCATGCCCCGGCGACGGGTCTCTTCAATCATTTGCAATGCGTACTTGGCCTTGCCGGCGTTCTCCCGGCCGTATACCTGGATGTGGCTGATAATGGTTGGAACCTTGGTTTTCTCTACCACCCACAGGGCCTTCTCCAGGTCCTCCAGAAAGCGGTCGGCGTAGTTGTTGATGTCGTACGAGAACACCCCGCCGAGATCGCGAGTCAGTTCACACAACTCCAGCAGCTCTTCTATTTCGTATTCCCAGATAAAGTGACTACCGACCTCCGTCGAAAAACCGATAGCCCCTTCGCG
>CAZAMY010000701.1:0-1667 GCA_964485995.1 uncultured Sediminispirochaeta sp. | reverse complement strand
CCTCGTCTTCCAGTCCGGCCATCTCGGCATTACCGCCGGCGTTGTCGGCAATCGGACCGTAGGCGTCCGAGGCCAGGGTAATGCCCAGGGTCGAGAGCATCCCCACTGCGGCGATACCGATACCGTACAGTCCCATAGCGGTGTTGTCGAAGTCCCAGCCGGCGGCAAAGGTAAAGGCCAGGATGATTGCTGCGATAATCGCAAGTACCGGTACTGCAGTGGAAATCATTCCGGTTCCCACTCCGGATATAATCACCGTGGCCGGTCCGGTCTGCCCGCTCTCGGAGATCAGTTGGGTAGGGCGGTGGGAAGATGAGGTAAAGTACTCGGTCGATTTTCCTATCACGATGCCGGCCAGCAGCCCGGTGAGAATGGAAAAACCGATACCGACCCAGTTATTGATGCCCAGATAGTACAGCACTACAAAGGCGAAAATCGCTATCAGTACCGCGCTGGTGTTCACCCCGCGGGAGAGGGCCTGCAGCAGGTTCTCCTGAGTGGCGTCCTCGCGGCTGCGTACCAGCAAAATCCCCAGAATCGACAGCAGAATGCCGACTCCGGCAATCAGCATCGGAGCGATCACCGCCCGCAACTGCTCTTCTGTGCCGGCGGCGGCAAAAGCGGTGGCCCCTAATGCAGTGGTGGCCAGAATAGAGCCGCAGTACGATTCGTACAGGTCAGCGCCCATGCCGGCCACGTCGCCCACGTTATCACCGACGTTATCGGCAATAGTGGCCGGGTTACGGGGGTCGTCTTCAGGTATCCCTGCTTCAATCTTTCCTACCAGGTCGGCACCAACATCTGCGGCTTTGGTGTAGATACCGCCGCCGACACGGGCAAAGAGAGCATAGGCCGAAGCGCCCATCTCAAAGGTGAGCATGGTGGTGGTAATCACGATCAGGTTGTCCGCGTACACCTGGCGCAGAACCACAAACCAAATAGAAATATCCAACAGACCCAAACCGACTACTACCAGCCCCATCACGGCGCCGCTGCGGAAGGCAATCTGTAGCCCCTTGTTCAGAGAAGTGCGGGCCGCATTGGTGGTGCGGGCCGAGGCCAGGGTGGCCATCCGCATTCCCAGATAACCGGACAGGGCTGAAAAGAAGCCTCCAGTTAAAAAGGCAAAGGGAACCCAGGGGTTCTGTACATGCAGTACATACGACAGAAAAGCGAACAACACCACCATGCCGGCGAAAAAGTACGCCACCACCCGGTATTGCTGCCGGATATAAGCCATGGCACCCTCACGGACCGCCTGGGCGATCTCCTTCATTGTGTCGGTACCCTCGCTCTCCTTCAAAGTTTGCTTATAAAAGTAAAACGCTGTTCCGAGGGCAATCAAAGCTGTAATCGGAGCCAGCCAAAAAATTGGAGTGATCATAGTGTCCTCCTTACAATTTGAAATCAACCTGAGATTCTTTCAAAATACTAATGTCAAAAGAATCTCAGTAAAAGGTTGAAAAACTACTCCTCAGGGTGGTCTACGGTCGAGTCTGTTGGGCCGGCGGCTACAACCTCTCTATACAGCTGTTCTGCCTCTTCCACTCGCTCGGCTGGAACCTCGACATGTCCCCAGCCGTGTTCCAGCTGAAACAGGCCGGCATAGGCGGAGTCGTGGTATGAAACGATATGGTAGGGAATCTCCCGGTCCTTCAGTACCGACT
>CAZAMY010000700.1:0-1667 GCA_964485995.1 uncultured Sediminispirochaeta sp. | reverse complement strand
TTTACCTAAAGCATTTTCTCTTCCCCGCAAGGCTGACTTTTGTGGCTTGGACCTCGAAAGCCCGGCCAATCTCCTGGTTACTCTTCCGGGAGTCTCCAAACAGGAGTACGCTTATTCAAGCCTGGTAGAAAGTGCGTTTCAAAACCGCCTCATCTGCGGAAACTGGGGTATCGGATCTCATCTTGATGAAATCGGAGTGAGCTTTACCGAACTGAGCAGATCGGCTGATACAATTGTCTCTACAGCGATTCAGGAGGGATTCGGGTTTCTCTTTATCAATAGCATCTTGTGGGGCGTCCCGCTGATCGCCCGCGATCTGGATATACTCGGCGGAATCAGGAACAACTTCCATCCAGACTCCAGCCTGTTCTACGAAAGCCTGCAGGTCCCGCTCACAACAGGTGAGCGGGCTGCCCTCGGAGATGCATACACAAAACTGATAAACACGGTTGCCCCGCTGCTACCGGAAGGACAGGATAAACGGCTGCACTACGAAGTGGAGCAACTGTTGGCCGACGAGCTCATCGATTACTCTTTTCTGACGGTGGAACAGCAATATGAGTTTCTCAAGCACTCAGCCGATTCAGAAGAGTTTGTGAATGAACTTCGAGAAATCAATGCAGAAACGGTTGCAACCGCAGAGAATTTGCTGCGGCGCCCCAAGGTCAGGAACCGGGAGCGAATCATTGATGAGTTCGGTGCCGCCGCCCACACGCGGTCAGTACAAAAGATTCTCGATTCGTTTGAGAATCCACTGAATAAAAAATCAACCAACAGCGGGACAATCGCAGACGATCCTGTTCATCAGAAGGTGCTGCAGGCCTTTAATCATCTTGCATATCTGCGACCCCTGTTCTTTTAGCACTTGAAGTGCCGGAAGTATGATTTTTGTGAAAAACTGGTAAAAATTCGACTAATTGGGTAGTTCTGGCGTTCGGAGTTTTTTATAAACCATTATAAACCGTTCCTCACCTTGTACGATATCGATAAATAAGGTATACTATTCGCAACATTTCTCATAAACAAATCGAAAATGAAGGGATACGAAATGTCAGAAAAAAACATGGTGACAATTGACGGCAATACAGCCGCAGCGTATGTTGCCCACGCAACAAACGAAGTTTGCGCTATTTATCCGATTACTCCCTCCTCCCCGATGGGAGAGCTGGCAGACCTCTATTCTGCACAGGATAAGCCGAATATTTGGGGGACAATACCGGAAGTAGTCGAACTTCAATCCGAAGGTGGAGCTTCCGCTTCAGTGCACGGTGCACTGCAAACGGGTGCTCTCACAACAACCTTTACGGCCTCTCAGGGTCTTCTGCTCATGATTCCGAACATGTTCAAGATCGCAGGAGAGCTTACTTCTACTGTTTTTCATATCGCCGCCCGGGCGGTAGCAAATCAGGCACTATCGATTTTCGGTGACCATTCCGACGTAATGGCTGCCAGATCGACCGGTTTTGCACAGATTGCTTCTAACAGCATCCAGGAAGTCATGGACAACGCTCTGATTGCCCAGGCGGCAACCCTGGAAGCACGCGTACCGTTTCTCCACTTCTTCGACGGTTTCCGCTCGAGCCACGAAATTCAGAAGGTGGAAGAGATCGCGTACGATGTAATGAAGGAGATGATCGATCCAGAACTGGTCCAGGCCCACCGCCGCC
>CAZAMY010000699.1:0-1672 GCA_964485995.1 uncultured Sediminispirochaeta sp. | reverse complement strand
AGCGGACCGAGGAGAGCCCGTAGCCCCACTCTTCCATGGTCTGTTGCGCCGCTTTCACTATTCCGGGGTTATTTGCCAAGCCGAGATAGTTATTGGCGCAAAAATTGATGACTTTCTGTCCGCCGCCGACCTCGATAGTGCCGCTCTGCGGCGAAGTCAGCACCCGCTCGTGTTTGTACAATCCGTCCTGTTTCAAGCCTTCGATAGTCTGCTGTAAATCCTGTTTCACTTTTCCGTACATTTTTTACTCTCCTTTTCGACTTTTCAGTGTGTCGAGCATGTCCCTGGTCATCATGTCCAGATCGTATTCCGGACTCCAGCCCCACTCCACCCGGGCGGCGTAATCTTCCATACTGTCGGGCCAGGAGTTGGCAATTGCCTGCCGGACCGGATCAACGTTATAGGAAATCTCGAAATCGGGAACGTATTTTCGTATATAGGCGGCCTGGTCCTCCGGACAGAAACTCATAGCAGTGACGTTGAAGGCATTTCTGTGGCGCAGTTTTTCGGGGTTCGCCTCCATAATGTCGATGGCCGCTTTGAGCGCATCGGGCATGTACATCATATCCAGATAGGTATCGCCTTTCAGAAAACACGTGTAATGCCCCTTCTCCACCGCCGCATAATAAATATCAACTGCATAGTCGGTAGTACCTCCCCCAGGTGGAGTTTTGTTGGAAATGAGGCCGGGATACCTGACCCCGCGGGTATCAACCTCGAACTTATGGTGGTAGTAGTCGCAGAGCAGTTCCCCAGCCACTTTGGTTACCCCGTACATCGAACTTGGCCGCTGGGGAGAATCCTGCGGGGTATAGCTCTTTATGGTTGTCGGGCCGAAAGAGCCGATAGAACTGGGAGTAAAGACCGAGCAGCTGTTCTGCCGGGCTACTTCCAGCACCGCATACAGGCCGTTGATGTTTATGTCCCAGCCCATCTGGGGTTTCTGCTCGGCGGTTGCCGAAAGCAGGGCTGCTAGATGGTAGATGGTGTCTATTTTGTGTCTAGAAACGAGCTCCGCCAGCGCTACTCCATCGCGGCAATCCAGCAGCGCAAACGGTCCGCTTTCGATCACTTCGCGGTTCACATCCTCCCGAACATCCGTGGCAACTACGCTGTCGCGCCCGTACCTCGCCCGCAGCTCCATGGTAAGCTCCGAGCCGATCTGTCCTAAGGCACCGGTCAGCAGTATGCGCTTCATCACTCTGCCCCCTTCTTAAAACGGACCACCATATTCAGACGCGCTTCCTCCGGGCCGATGTTCTCGATGTTGTGCTGCACATCTGCATGATAGCGAATAAAATCATCGGGGCCTAGTTCGGCGGTATTATCACCGACCTCGACTTTTATGCGCCCCTCGACAACAGTCAAATACTCTTCGGTTTTCTTGGGGTGCGGCTCGGAAAGCAGTTTTTGCCCCGGCGAAAAGGTCAGCGAGTACATCTCCAGGTCTTCGGCCATGCTGAGCGGGCTGTACACCCGGATGTGCACCCCCTCCTCTTCCGTGTCGAGCCGGGCGATATCGTCACTCCGGCTGATGTCGAACATCCTTCGCTGCCGTTCCAAACCGGAGAGCAGTGAGTGAATGTCGATCTCGAGCCCCTCGGCAATTTTCCAAAGAGTTGCAATGGTCGGGTTTACTTTATCCGCTTCGATCTGCGAAAGCGTAGCCACC
>CAZAMY010000698.1:0-1673 GCA_964485995.1 uncultured Sediminispirochaeta sp. | reverse complement strand
CGCCGCCTTAGAAGCGTGGGACTCCTCTGGGACCGCGCCGGCGACGCCTGGCTGGACACTGGCAAAAGCTCCATCCGCACCGCCGCCCTCCGGCGATTGCAGGCCAACGGCGATATCCATCCGGTTCAAATCGACAGCATCTCCAGCCGCTTTTTTATCCCCAGCTCCGCCCTACCGTTACTTGAGCATACCCGCCACAAGTTTCCCTCCACCCACGCCGCAATCATCGCACCACTGGATAACCTGATGTGGGACCGCACCCTCGTTGAACAGCTGTTCGGCTTCCGCTACCGCTGGGAAGTCTACAAACCCGCCGCCCAACGCGAGTTCGGCTACTACGTCCTGCCGATCCTCTACGGCGACCGCTTCATCGCCCGCTTCGAGCCAGGTCGCAATAAAAAAACCGGCGCTCTCATCATAAAAAACTGGTGGTGGGAGCCGGATTTCAAGCCTGACGAAGCTGTCGCTGAAGCCCTAACTGATTGCTTCCGCCGGTTCTGCAGCTTTCTCGGATCTGAGTCCGTAGAACTCTCAGATCAAGCCTCTGCCGAAGTTCCATTCCTGGCATCCGTAGCGCCCGATGTATGAGCATCCGCTCACAAAACAAAAAAAGGGCAGCACCCCGTAAAAGGCACCGCCCTGATAATTACTATTTAGCTAATTCTACACTTATAACTGAATCCGTGCGTTGATTCCGCCACCGAGAGACTGGGTAGTAAAGTTGTACTGCCCGTTCAGGTCGAGTTTCAGGATCAGCAGGTTTACTGAGACGCCGCCGAAAGCGCGGACAGATCCGCCACTGGCGTCCGAGAGAACAGTGAACTCGTTACCGGAAAGCTCAACGTTATAGCCAGCTGCATCGAGAGCATCTCTGACCTCATCTTCTGTTGCACCATTATAGGTCAGATCAGAAGAAACACCTCCACCGGCCTGCGACCAGCCATAGGCATACGCACCACCGAGATACGGGGTGAAGATCAGCAGATTCTGACTAGCCTGTACTTTGAAATCAAGCGAATGGGTCTTCCATGCAAATCGTACATCCGGGTCTCCAGTGGTTACACTAGCCCCTGCGATTACTGAGTTCAGATCAATTGTGGATCCCAAACCACTACCCTGAACTGTTGATGTAACACCACCCGAGAGGTAGTTATAACCGGCTGAGAGGGTAACAGCAGGAATAAGCAGTCTTCCTTTCAGAATCGGAGTTCTTACGTCGAAACCTGCCAGCATGTAGTCAACAGATGTATCGCCACCCAGTGAATCGGACATTTCGGGTGTTAATAGACCCAATTTTGCACCGATATCAATCGGCAGGAAAGGAATTCCGACTCTTCCATCCACAGAGTAGGCCGGGAAAGGAACTCCTATCTCGGAATCCGTAATTTCAGAGGGTAAAGTAATGCTCAGATTGTTCGCAAGATTTACAAATGCATCTTTCGGCATTGTGATTGCACCAAACGAAAGCCCCACGCCGAAATGCGGGAACCCTCTGACCCGTGCATCCGACCAGGTGAGACCCTGTGTTGATGCGTACGGCAGTGATTCGGCTACATCACTTGAAAATTGGGAGAAATTTGATTCGATTTCCCCAAAAGTGATTCCAAACGCCGCGCCGCCGACCAGCATGAGGCCAATCGCCAGTATAATTGTTTTATTCAGTATCCTTTTCA
>CAZAMY010000697.1:0-1673 GCA_964485995.1 uncultured Sediminispirochaeta sp. | reverse complement strand
GTGGACGGTCTGACTGCACTCAAAGAGATAAATACGAAAAAGCGCGCCGGGGAAATTCCTAAGGACCTGCCGGTTGTTATTCTCAGCGGAACCATGTATGAAAACAACGAGAATGTACGCAAAGCGAAAATGCTGGGAGCAGCGGATGTAATTGCCAAACCGGAGGGTAAATCGAGCACTCTGTCAATTAAGGTGGACGAGCTAGAGGAGCGGGTATTGAAGCTGCTCTAAGGGGTGCCTGGCCGTATATGGAAAATATTGATCTTCATAACTCCCATATTCTCATCGTAGACGATGTATTGCCTAACGTGCAAATTGCTAAGGCGATTCTACAGATGGACGGTTATGAAGTTGCAACTGCGGAGAGCGGGCCGGCGGCACTGAGGTATCTGAGGCAAAATCGGGTTGATTTAATTCTGTTAGATATAATGATGCCGGATATGGACGGGTTTGATGTAGCCCGGACTATCAAAGAGATGGATAGTTTTTCCGACGTGCCGATTATTTATCTTACTGCACGTAATGATGAAGAGAGTATTACCAAGGGTTTTGAGCTCGGAGCGGTAGATTACATAACAAAACCCTTCCGCGGGGCAGAACTGCGGATGCGGGTACGTACTCATCTGAAGCTGCGATTCATTCAACGCCGGCTGCAGGAGGCGAATGCCGCTAAGGACAAGTTTTTTTCCATAATAGCTCACGATTTGCGCAGTCCTTTTACCGCCCTGGTCGGAATGTCGCAGTATCTTGCCACCGGTATCGATGAACTCGATGCCGAGACAGCCAAAGAATTTTTACAGGGAATGCATAAATCATCAAAGAATGCCTTCAATCTACTGGAGAATCTCCTGGAATGGTCACGTATTCAAACCGGCCGCATGCCTATCGAGCCGGAAGAAATTGATGCTGCTGAAATAGTAGGTGAGAATCTGGCACTCTTTGATGTAAATATTGAGAAAAAAGGGCTGCATATAGAGAACAATCTGCAGCCGGCGGAACCTGCGTATGCCGATGAGAACTCGATTAATGCGGTAGTGCGAAACCTGCTTTCGAATGCCATCAAGTTTACTCCGGAAAAGGGAAAGATTAGCCTTCACAGCAATCGCACCGAAAATGAGGTGGTAATCACAATACAAGACAACGGTCCGGGAATTGACTCGGAGATTCTTCCGACTCTATTCCGAATAGATGTGCGTCATACGAATACCGGCACAGATCGGGAAAAGGGAACCGGATTGGGGCTGGTACTGTGCAAAGAGTTCGTCGAGAAAAACAACGGACAGATCAGTGTGGAGAGCGAACCGGGGCAGGGAACCATGTTCATGTTCTCCTTACCCCTGGAACCGCACAGTTGACAGCACAATTGACGCAGCTTTAAGCTGTCAATATAATCGGAGGTTAAGATGCAAGGTATGAGAATTCAGGTTTCAAAGAGAAAAGATTTGGTGGTGGAGAGTCCCATCCGAAAGTTGGTGCCATATGCCGATGCGGCCAAAGCAGCCGGGACAAAGGTATATCATCTTAACATCGGACAACCGGATATTGAAACCGTTCCTGCTATCCGATCGGCTTATGGAAATATACCGCAGGTAGTGGCATACGGACCGAGCCAGGGGCTGCCTGAGCTGCGGCAGAAATTCTCCGAGTATTACGGGCAGCACGGCCTCGACCTT
>CAZAMY010000696.1:0-1686 GCA_964485995.1 uncultured Sediminispirochaeta sp. | reverse complement strand
ATGATCTAAACGTGGGAGTAGAAACGGAGGCAGGATTCGGCGGCTTTCTCATTGGACGCTCGGCCGGGTTCCACTACGGATACGAGTATACGGTTACCACGACTGACAAAACAATTTTCAAAGGAACCGTCGGCAACATTATTGATCCTGCTTCCTGGGCGGCACATCATTTTGACTTCGGCCTCTATGTCGAACCCATGAGCGTAAATGATCAGAAATTCAACTTGATTAACTACTGGGTGGAATGATGAGGCAAATGAAAGAGTGTCAATATTAATAAATTGTGAGGAGGACAGGGATGAAAAAGGTAGTGTTGATTATTCTACTCGTCAGTCTTGCTACTATGGCTGCGGCGCAGGAGACCGGATTCGAGCCTTTCCAAGCGGGGATAGCGGCCTACAGCGGTGCTAACATTTTTGCCGAAAGTTATGACCAGCAGGGGTTCTGGCTGGCCGGTATAGTCCATCTTACGCCGCGGATCGCGTTGCGGCCGCAGGTGATGCTGTATTTTCGCAGTAGAGAGTCAGATAATATCGTGGGGGGCGGGATAGACAATCATTACGATGATAATATGTTCGGATTCGGTCTTGATGGTCTCTATTATTGGCCCCTCAGCCAGCATTCGCTGGTGTATGCCGGGCCGTCCGTCCGTTACCTGAGATATGTTGATAAATACGAGGACAGTACTGGAGATTACGGTGAGGATGTGACCAATTCATTCCGCTTCGGGCTGCTGGCCGGAGGACAGTATATGCTGAGTGAGAGCTTCGGTTTTTTCGGTGATGCAGGCATCAGTATCAGTCAAACCTATAAACTGGAAGAAGAGTATGATGGTTCGGGTACGCTTACATCTAAAAATGAAGAAAATACCATGCTCTTCTCGGGCCTGGCTGCACGACTCGGAGGGGTTTTTTACTTTAATTAAGTAGCCGGCGCTCGAAAGGCCGGCTCTTGCGATGCCCGCCTCAGCGGCCCCGGGCTGGGTCTATGGGGTCTCTGGGGCGGGCTTGGCCGCAGGGGCCGCCTTCAAGTGAAAATCCGGCGACCCGTACCATTTTTATGGAAACAGCTGCTTAAAAGTAGAAGGCAACGCCGATCTGCCCGCCGTAGGTGTATAATTTGCTGTTAGTCCTTACATCATTCTGATCGAGGTCTCCTACAGCATCATAGCTTTTTCTGTCTTCGCTTGTAGAACGGAAGCCGATGCCGGTTTCGGCGAAAAGTCCAAAGTGCTCAGTGATTTGGTACTTTCCGGCTATGCAGGCAGTGACGCTCCAGACTGTGGTTGAGTATTCATCGTCTTTTGACAGGGTCCACTCAGCCTCATCCTCCTCGGTGGCGTGTAGAAAATCTATGCGTGGGCCCATATAGATGGACACCCTGTCTGCCGGCAAGATTTTGTAATAGATGGATATTCCCCCGCCGTAGGTTATTTCTTTCTTAACTAAATAGCTATGATCGTTATATGAATCGTCTTCATTTTCCTCTTCGAACACAAAGATCACATCCGGTTTTATCAGGAACTTGGGAGTGGGCTCGATCATCGCACCGACCCTGTATTGCGAGACTCCCATCTCCTCGCCTCCTCCTGTAATAAAGCCGGGCAGTTTCGTGTCGAGTCCGGCGTAAAAGCCGAAGCGCCCCCCGCCGTCCTGGGCGATGAGCGGCGTGGCCTCCGCCGGTTTC
>CAZAMY010000695.1:0-1690 GCA_964485995.1 uncultured Sediminispirochaeta sp. | reverse complement strand
AGCAGAATTGCTGAAGCAACAGCACCTTGTGTGCCTCTATATACATACATATGGACACATAAGGAGGCCCTGCTATGGGAGAACCGGCCATGGAAATCGGTGAACGAGAACTGCAGAAAATCGGCGAATACGTAAAAACCCACCTTGCAGAATGGATGCAGGCTGTGCGCAGTCCGCGCGAACTCGATCTAATCGAGCGGGCTGTACGCCTGGAGGAGGGGCAGAAAAATCTGCTTCAGCAGATGGACCTGCGCTTTGATAATCAGCAAGAGTATATGGACAAGCGTTTTGAGTCCCATCAGCAGCAGATGGATAGACGTTTCGAGACCATGCAGGAACAGATTGATAGACGTTTTACGACCCAACAGGAGTATTTGGACAAACGGTTTGAAGCTCAGCAACAAAATATGGACAAACGGTTTGAGGCTCAGCAACAAAACATTGACAAACGGTTCGAAGAGCAGCGACAGCATATGGACAGCCGCTTCAAGAGCCTGCAATGGTTTATTCTCGTCGGCTTTGGCCTTTTGTCAGCGCTTATCGGAGTGATCGACTTCTTTTGATCAAATCTACTAAAATCCTGAAGTAAATGCCTTTCCGCCCCTGTCTATGGTATAATAGGGAGGTATGGCGAAGATGGGTATCCCATTAAAAAAATCAGACCGACTTTACACATACGCGGATTATTGCAACTGGCCCGATGACGAGCGTTGGGAGCTGATCAACGGCACTGCCTACGATATGAGTCCGGCTCCAAACCGTAAGCATCAAGAGATAACGGGCGAAGTGTTTCGGCGGCTGTCTAATTTTCTGCAGGACACAAGTTGCCAGGCTTACATAGCGCCGTTCGATGTGCGATTATTCGAGCAGCAGAACGCGGCTGATAACGAAATTATAAATGTAGTGCAGCCAGACATATCGGTGTTTTGTGCTCAAGAGTTGCTGGACGAAGCCGGTGCAGTTGGGCCGCCGGATATTGCGGTCGAGGTTATCTCACCTTACACATCGGTAAAAGACCAGCGGGAAAAACTGGCACTGTATGAACATTTTCAGATAAAAGAGTACTGGATTATCGATCCGGCCAATTTAACTGTTGCTGCATATTTTATCGGTCAGGCTGACAGCGGCACGAGGTCGAGATACGGAAAACCCGAGTTCCTCGGGGCGGGCGACCGGCTGCACAGCCGGGTACTGGATGGTTTTTCAATAGACCTTGGCGACCTTTTCTCTGAATGACCGGCCCGCCGGGCTACGACAACTGTACAAACGAAAAAGCACCGACTAATACAGCAAATAATATAATACCTGCCCTCTCCTTTTTTACAACTCATACCCCGCCGCTTCGCCATCGCCCCTGGCGATGGGTCCGAGAATAACTGCCAGGCAGGCGGCGAGCTTGGCCCGGGCGGCAGTGGGCATTTCGGCAGAAGTTGGTCCTGCGGCGCCGTCCTCACTGCTGGTACGAACCTTGTGAGTCGCACCGTCAGCTGACCCAGCGAAAAACCCTACGATCAGCCGGGCACACTCATCGTCTCCGTGCCGGGGCAGAAGGGGAGCGGCGGCCGCGGCCAAGCGGGCCGGGTCTATTTCGGAGAGCGGCGGGGCTTCACCCAGCAGGCTCTCCAGGGACAGCTGCAGCATCGCTTCGGCATCAGCGGGGCGGCGGTTGTACTCACGCAGAACGCGGTAG
>CAZAMY010000694.1:0-1691 GCA_964485995.1 uncultured Sediminispirochaeta sp. | reverse complement strand
AACTGATTACCGGAAACGGTATCGGTGCCGCCGGAAACGCTGGTATCGGTCTTGTAGGCCGAGGCCTAGGACTGGGCGTTGTTGGTAATATGGATTTTTACGGACGCGGTGAGACTGCGCTCGGTACTTCGATAGATGCGGTCTACGATTGGTCCGTTATCGGCGGGCTCGCTTTCCCGTTGGAGCTTGGACCTATGACCGCCTACATAGGCGGAGACCTGCGCTACATGCTGCGGGCCGAGGCTCGCGATGTGGCGATTGTCGACTTTGCCAGTGCAGCAACCGAAACAGGCGACGAGATGAGTTTCGATGTGTACTCAGGTTCTGGTCTCGGTTTTGACTTTGGTACCATCGTGGAGCTCGGCAAGTGGTCAGTCGGGTTTTCTGCCCGGGATATCGGCGGGACCGAGTTGAGCTACAAACTGAATACTGCTGACAACTTGGATCAAATCATGACCTTCGACGGCAACGGTTCCGAGATTGACGATACCTATGTAATTCCGATGGTAACCAGCTACGGTATCGGATATGATCCCGACGGGTTCTTGTTGCCGGCATGGCTGTTCGATCCTGTGTTCCACGCTGAATACCGAAAAACTCACTATGAAGGAACCGATGCGAAAGAAGATTCTTTCTTTACCGGAGTTCATATGGGTATGGAGGCTAAGGTGCTGCGCTTTATCAAGCTGCGAACTGGTATCAACCAGGGGTATGCTACTTTCGGGCTAGGAGCCAAGCTGTTGTTTATGGACATCAATGCCTCCTATTTTACACGTGAGATGGGCCGGTATGCCGGTGTGAAGCCGAACGAGGGCTTCACAGTAGAAGCTGCAATTCGTTTCTAAATTGACTATACTTAAAGGCGGGCGGGTTATTCAGCCCGCCTTTTTCATTTCTGGTGCGGCAGTATTCCGAAATTAAAGCTAATAAGGTGCGGCGCCGAAATAGAAACAGGAGGGAACTATGATAAATAGAAACCGTGAGGGCAGCGCCCTCCCTAACATAATAAAAGTCGCGTTACTGTTGGTTCTCCTTCCTATGCTGAGCATCTCATGCGAACAGTTTTTTACCTACAGCCTTATGTCATGGGCCCAGCGGGATCCTTCCAATCTGCCCGAGGCCCAGCAGATTGCGTACGCCGAAAGCGTGCTCGGTAGCGGGGACAAAAACGCAATGGCGGATGCTTACGATGCTATCAAAGACAATACTGATCCGGATGTTCAACTTTTGGCCTCGAAACTGGCGGTAGGTGCATCCGGTCTTAATGAGGCAGTGGAATCGGCAATAGAAGATATTGAGTTGATCGAAGACGGAACTGCAGATATTAACGATTACCTTAGCACGATCGATGAAGACATGCTTATGGCTGCTGTTAATTCTATGGCTTCGGCATCACAAGATTCAAATACAGCAGGAACTATTACGTCAGAAGAGTACATAACTGCTGCTGCTGCAAGTCTAATCTATGCCGTTAATAGTTCTACTGTGGCAGATTTCGATGCAGGATTATTAGTTATTGACGGCGCTACGCCAGACAACTCCGATTCTGCATCGTGGGATCAAAAGGCAGCATATTTCCTGCAGGAGTCCGGCTATGATTCAACAGATCTTGATTCTCTTGTCAATTTGAACACTTAGGAGTTCTCATGGGATATAGACAAAAAATCGGTGCATCGATACTTACACTTTTT
>CAZAMY010000693.1:0-1696 GCA_964485995.1 uncultured Sediminispirochaeta sp. | reverse complement strand
TTCTTCATTAGATTCTGATTCTATGCGCTTTGACACCAGAGTGCTGCCGCGTTGCTGCAGATAGACCTGCCGTCCCCGAAACTGCAAGCCTTGATAACGCTTACCTTCATACATCCTCACATTTTCACGTTCAGTTTGAGCGTAGTGGGCAGCGGGACTGAAAACATCAATTTTAAGCTCATCCGCACCTGTATACTGGATGGATAGCAAGATCGGAAACGCATATAATAGAAACCAGAGAAGGCTTTGTCCAAAATAAAAAAAGGGCCTCTCGAAGAGGCCCCTGCAGTTAGCTTTTATCATACCATATGTTCCGGCAGACCTAAGTCTTACCAGTTGTCATTCATATCGTCGATATCACGACTCTCTTCAGCAAAGAGATCGGTTGTAGCCCGCAATCCGTCAAAATAGACGTAGTAGGTCCCAAAAGTCTCTTCAGGATCCATATCAATGCGAAAACCCTCTATCTGAATGCCCATCTTGTTTGCATAGTGATAATCCCTCTGCTTGATATGAGTAGGTATAGTAGCAACCATCTTTTTCCAGCCTGTGAAGTTGAGTTCACCCATCGTCACCTCGCCGGTATTACCAAACTGGTCACGGATCAGCACCTTCAGCGTATGAGGCGAGTTACGACCCACTACCCACAGTGCGAGGGTTTTTGTTATGCCCTCTATCGGTAATGGCCGCGAAGGGCGTACCGAAACCTGATGCATACCTCGTTTGAAGAACTCAATTTTTACACCGAGAACATTCTCATCGGACAGCTGTATGCCAGCCTCCTCTTCCCCTTCCAGCTCCTCTTTGTCGATAGGTGCGCCCTGAAGAGTTCGAATTGTAACAATACCTTGCTCAAGCGGCATTTGGGCATCCCAAAAACCGGCATCTTCGAACTTGGATATTGAAACAGTCCGCAGCTTCTGCTGGGCAGCATCGACACCGAGCTGTTCAGGCTCCGGTTCACCGACATCTTCAAGCTGTGCAAAAAGAGTCATGGAACTTACAAAAAGTAAAACAAAAAGTAGAATTATGCTCTTACGTGCTGTCATCTATTTACTCCCCTTCCGATTCCCATATCTCTTGGACTCGCTCCGGCTGGGCCAATTGATCACCGTCGAACCGAGAAATAAAGATATCGGTCAGTACTTTTATTTGATCGAAATACACATAGCAGTTGTGCACGCGTTCGGTCGGTTTAGTCCATAATACAAATTTTTCCAACTGCAGCCCCGCCAGATACGGTGCGTACTGCTGAGATTGACGAATATACCCGGGTATCTCGGCGCGCAGGTTTTTCCACCCCGTATAGTTGAGGTTTCCTAAAAACAGTGTATGCACTACTCCCTGGAAATCACGGAGGTGTAATTCCAAGTAATAATCGAAATCAGAACCCCAGACCCACAGGTCTATCTGCCGAGCACGGCCCGGTATAGAGATAGGATTGTGTTCCAGCTCCCCGTCCTCGCCTTCTCTGACTGGTATGAATTCGACGTTGTTGTATCCCTGGCGGTTAAACTTGAAATGTGCTCCTAAAACTTCCCGATTTACCTGCTCCGGATTAAGCCCGAATAGTGCTTCAGGCCAGGTTTGAGCATACGCCTTTTTTGGAAAACCCTCAGTTACGAACTTACTGCCGCGAATGAGCCAGTCTGTAGTTCTTGTATCAGGGTCGAATGTCTCCAATATTCTCGATTCA
>CAZAMY010000692.1:0-1705 GCA_964485995.1 uncultured Sediminispirochaeta sp. | reverse complement strand
CGCTGCCGACGCTGGACCCGGAATACTGGCTTCGCCGGGCCAGGGATGCGAGGGATAAATCCGCTCTGACCGGGCGTATCCGTCCTCCAGTGCCAGCAGCAGCCGGATCAGTTCCTGCCGCCAGTTGTGGGTAATTCCCCAGGAGATCATGTAACACACGGCAAAGGAGTCGGGGATTTCCCAGGGCTCCGGTTCCACTCGCAGCAGGTCGTACTCAATAGGCCGGTAGTGCTCCAAGGCCGCATTCACCCCGGCAGTGTAGGCGCTCATCAGCCGGCGGCACTCATCATCCAGCTCGGCCGTCTCCAGCCGGGCCGCCCGTTCAAAGCCCCAGCTGCGCATCGACACATCAAGTTCGACCGTAGAGCCGAGCTGTAACCGCTGGTCGCCCACCAGTTCCGAGAGCCGGCCGAAGGCGTAGCGCCGGATGGTGTCCATCTGAAAAAAGCGGTTGCGCCCGTGCATGAAACCCACCGCCCGCAGCAGGTCCGACTCGCTTTCGGCCCGGATATGCGGTACCCCCAGTGCATCAAAATAGATTTGCACTGGCGCCTCTAGGCTCTCCAGCAAAAGGGTCTCGTTCTGTTCACGCGGATAGTTCGGACTAATCCAGTACTCGATAAAATAATAACTTGCACAGCTGCCGAGTAAGAGGACGAGAGCGAACGTCACGCTCAGCACTCGTATTTTCATATTACTCAACCTTCTGAGGAAAAACGGCAGGTTGTACTTTTATTATAAACCCTCATTATTAATAAAGAAAGCTGCACTGAGTCTGTTTTTCTCTGCGCCTAAGCGCTGTTGGGCCGGATTTAGTCAAGCAATTCTCATTTTGGAAATCAAAAGACTTCCAAACTGAGAATTGCTAGATTTAGTCGAGTTGGCTTGCGGTTTTGCCGCTCACTTCTTATGTTTTTAGAAGAAAGCGAGGAGGTGGCTATGGGCTATGCAGAACTACTCAAACGGATGAGCGACGGCGGGGTGGTGCTGATCGACGGGGCTACCGGCACCGAATTGGAGAAGCGCGGGGCCGATATGAATGACGATGCCTGGTGCGGGCCGGCTAACATCACCCACCGCGAGTTGCTGGTGGAGGTGCACCTGGACTACATTCGTGCGGGGGCTGAGATCATCACCACCAACACCTACGCGACCACCCGCCTGATGCTGGAGCCGGCCGGGTATGGCGACCGCATCGAAGAGATTTACCGCAGCGCCTGCGGGGCCGCACTGCAGGCCCGGCAGCGAGCCCAGCAGGAGCTCGGACGCAGCGACATCTTGGTGGCCGGCTCGCTCTCGCATATGGTGCCCAAGACCGCCGGGGCTGAATCGACCGACCCCTATTCCGGGCTGGGTCGCCAGAAGTTTTGTGCCGCCCTGCACGAAGCCGCCGGCCTGCTGAAAGAGGGGGGCTGCGATCTGATCCTCTTAGAGATGATGTACCATCCCCAGCGCTTCCAGTGTGTGCTGGAGGCAGCGCTGGCCACCGGCCTGCCGGTCTGGGCCGGCTTTTCCGCCCGCAGGGGGGAAAGCGGCGAGATTCTGTCCTTCTTTCAAGAGCACGATATCATGCTGGAGGAGGTAATCGCACAACTACCCCGCAAGGGAATCGATGCAGCCGGTATCATGCACTCGAATGTGAATATCACCGGACCGGCCCTCGAGCTTCTCGGCCACTACTTCACCGGCCCGCGCTACGCCTATC
>CAZAMY010000691.1:0-1709 GCA_964485995.1 uncultured Sediminispirochaeta sp. | reverse complement strand
GTAACCCCTAATCCGATCCCCACTTTACCGAAGGTGAATTCCGGATTCAATCCTAAACTCTGATATGTGACTTGTTCGCCATCCTCGTTGAATGTCTCGGCGCCGATTTCAATAGTCATATTGAAGCCGCTTTCCGGAGACCCCTCAGTCGGTCCTGCGGATGTGTCTGTGTCCGTGGTCTCCTGTGCGCCCAGCGGAGACAGCAACAACACGAAGAGTAAAAGCAAAAAACTGCTGCGATTTAACCAGTTCATTGAACGCTCCTTTTTACTAGTTTCTTAATTATATCAATTAGTGCAAATATATAAAGAAACTTTGTTTTAGCCCTCATTTAAAAAGTATATTACAAAAACAGCTAAAATTACAGTTTTAACCCAAATTAATAACTGAGAATCAGCTCCGTGCCTATCTCGACGGCAATGGTATGCTGCACACTGCTGGTAATGGTGCCGGCGGTTGTATTCCGCCGGTAGCCCGCCCGGGCAAAGCCTTTCAAACTACCGTTTTCGCCGAGGATCAACCTACTGGTATGACCGGCAGTGAGCATGAGACTACGGACCTCCGTCGATTCGTCCTGGAGGCTGAACTCGATCTCCTCGGCATGCTCGAGCCGCTTTTCGCCTTTTATCCGGATTTTTTCCTCAAACGGGACCGCTCCTGCGAACTGCCGGCTATGTTTCCAGTACAACCGGCTGTTCAGTGTGCGTATATCCTCGCCTAGGGTCTGCTTCCATGTACTGTGCACACCCACTACGCTCTGCTGATTTACGTTCAGCTCTACAAACTGCCCGAGCGTGAACTCATGTCTCTGCTCTTCGGTATTCAGAGCCCCGGAGTAGAGCAGTGAATGGCTTATTTCTTCGGTTCGATACCAATCAAAGACGGAATAGCGGCCGAGGCGGCCGAACAAATTCAGGGCGGTAGCCCGATACAGCCCGTTCAGGCTGTGAGTGTCGGTGAGGCTGTCGAAATCCCGCTGCAGTGTACGCTCTACGCCGAAGGAAAAGCGTGCGGGGACGAGCAGGTCGTAGAGCCGTGAGCCGGGGTTACGGTCAATGCTGATTTCACTGGATGGAGTATACGCGGCACTCAGCTGGCCCGCGGTTTTCTCCTCGAACTCCTGCAGCAGCCCCTCCGACCACAACTCGTAGTAGGGCACTGCCGTCCAGATGAAAGGCGAGTCCAGCAGACGCCCGGGCAGTACGCTCAAATCCTCTAAAAAACCGTTCTCCTGGCCATACGCTGCCTCGAAAAAGCTGTCCCGGCTGTAGGTGTGATTTAGGCGCAGGCTGCGTGCCGGGTTTTTCCCGATACGCGAGGATAGCTGTGCCGACCAGCTGCCCCCCGCCTTTAATGCAAAAGGAGATTGTTCTGCGGATGTGGCGGTGCTGAATGAGTGGCTCAGATCGGCGCCCAGGCGATCGCCTTGAAGCGCGATGCCGAGTGCATGCTCGGTTTGGCGAAAGTGCGGACCGGAAGTGCGGACCGGATAAAACAACTCGGTAAAACGGGTATACCTCGTGTTGAGTGTCCCGGCCTCCGCATCGATATCGGCATTCCGCGAGTGAAAACCGGTCTCCAGTGTAAGCTGCAGATTGTCCTTCTCCCGCAGTCCTGCCGATACATTCCAAGTACGGTCCATCACCTGGTTTTCCCACAGCAGAGTACTGTTCAAACCGATAGAACTCTGCTGTCGGCTGACAAGCTTG
>CAZAMY010000690.1:0-1711 GCA_964485995.1 uncultured Sediminispirochaeta sp. | reverse complement strand
CCTGCGCCCGGTCTTCTGTCAGCTGCATCTCCCGCTGAAGGTAACTATCCGTTTCTGCAGCGGATAGTGCCGCTGCAGCACTCACCCGTATGCCGAGGTCTCCCTCAACCGTCCGTTTCGGGTCCGGCTCAGGCAGGCCTTTCATAACCCGGTCTGATGATGCCGCACTTACCCCGAAGGAGTAGCAATCGCTGGTAGCTCCTCCGATGTCGAAGAGAAGAAAGCCTCTGTTCTGTACTGTGGGGTGTGCCGCGCCGAATATCGTACCGTTGTGCAAGGGCGGCAGAGAGAGAAAATCGAAGATGGCTGAGGGAGTGGGCACCGGCGCGGTTTCAGTTTCTTCCACTATCCTGCTCAGCCCCTTCCCGCCGCAGAGGCGCTGCAGAAAAATAGTACGGATCGCCTGTCTGGCAGGGCTCGGGTTGGGGCTGTCTATCGCGGGAAGGATGTTTTCGCAGAGGTAGAGCTCCCGGTTATGAAGAATCTTCTCGATCTTATTCGCCACGCTGCGATTACCGGCACATAGAATCGGACCGTCCCAATTGAGCTGGGAGAGGAGAGATGCGTTGTGCAGCAGGTACTCCTCATTGCCTCCGTCGGTGCCTCCCGTGAGCAGGATGATGTCGGGGTTTTCGACTTCTATCTCGTCCAGATCTTCTGTGGTTAACTTGTAGGCGAAATGGCTGGTTACCTTTCCCCCGGCGGAGAGGGCTGTCTGCCGGGCCATCTTAAGAGTGAGGTCCGGTACGATACCGACTGCGCAGATGCTCAGCCCACCCTTAGCCGATGATGAGTATGTCAGCGCGGGCTTCGTGCCGGCTCGGCTCCGCAGCGTTTCAAACACCTGAAAAAATCCTACCTCAAGATTATTGACTGAGGTATCTACCTCTTCCCTGGTAATTATTTTCAACTGCGTGTCATCGGCCTGAAACAGCGCACCTTTTGTGCGGGTAGAGCCCAGGTCGATGGCAATGATCTCATTCATCCGGGCTTACCCCTTGAGGCGATCGCGACTGGATATCTTTTCGCAGGAGTTCAACCGCCATCTCTAAATCGGTATCCGGGCTGAACACCCGGTCGAATCCCATAGCCTTGAACTTCTCCTCCGTTTCCTTGCGGCTCTGTTTCCCGATAACCAGGTTTCCGCCTACATACAGCAGGATGTCGCCGATGCCCCGTTCGATGCAGAGCTCGCGAAACCCGTCACAGTCGATTTCCCCATGCCCGTACAGGGAGCTGACGAGAATCGCGGCGGCACCGGTTTCAATTGCCGCATCGACAAACTCATCCTGACTGACCATTACGCCCAGGTTCACGACCTTGAAGCCGGCTTCGGAGAAGATGCCTTCGAGAATGCGGTTCCCCACTGCATGACAATCACTCCCGATAACTCCCAGTATGATCGTTGCAGCACTCATCGATCATCTCCCTGATCGAGGATTCGGCTTATCCGCTCGTCTATGTGGAGGATCGACCCGCGCTGAATCATGTAGCGGAAGGGAACAACCTTGAATGCCGGTACCGCTTTCGACTGGGCCATGCCGTCTCCCTGCAGCACGCGAAGGCTGCTCTTCCCAAAGGCCTCCGCAGCTGCTTCTGCGGCTGCCGACAGTGAGAGGTCTGGAGGAACGATGACCCACTCGGTAGCCGGTCGCGCCGCGCGATGTTCCAAAGGGGTAAAATGCACGCTCTTCCCGTCATCGGCTAAAGT
>CAZAMY010000689.1:0-1711 GCA_964485995.1 uncultured Sediminispirochaeta sp. | reverse complement strand
AGAGTCGATGAGAATCTCTCCAATTTTATGCCGTGAATTGACGAGGACGGACGAAATGGCTTCGACGAATAGAGTCGGCAGATGCCGTTGTATTGCAGTTTCGGCTGTGGAGCGCAACAGGGGCAGTGGGCCGGTGGTATCGTCGGGTTCGAAGGTAATCTGCAACACATAGGTGTCATTCTGCCAGTCGATCCACCCGCTGCTCTTAATAAGACCGGAAGAGGTTTTGATGCTGGACTGGGCAGCTGTGGTAGCGATGCCGCATAACAGAAACAAGAGGAGCAGTACTGCTGATACGGGTTTGAACCTGTTTTTCATCTCTATTCTCTTATCGACTTTCGAACAAACTGTCTTGAATGGAACTATGGAGTATTCGTTCCGGCAAAGGGTTTTTCACCGAAGTAGATGCCGGCCCACTCCCATTGACCGTGAATTTCAGGATCGGCCGGAAAGTGAACCCTGCGGAAGTAGAGATACCAGGTTTTTATACGGTAAGACCATCCCCATGTACGGAGATACGCCTCGCGGGTGTTTGAATCACGGTCGAGTTCGCTGTTGTAATGAATCCGCTGTCCCATAAAGCCGCCCAAGCCGGAAAGAAAGTTCTGATTTGCCTCTGTGCGGGCCTCTTCCCATGAAATCGCAAAGAAATTAACCTTTGCGCGATAGCGGCCGAGAAGGCGTGAATTACGAGTCCACATTGCATACTTAACTGTATTGACCAGGTCTTCCAGACTCTCCATTGTCCAGTCTTTATTCGGATAGTCGTAGAACTCTATCATCGACCGGACCTGTTCATGGGCATGGGGTACTCCGGCTACACTGGCCTCGGGATATCCGAGAAAATTCCGGTATGCCTGAATTGCCAGGTCCCACTCGCCGAGTTCCTCATAAGTTTTAGCCAGAAAATAGTAGGTAGGTCCTTTATCGATTTTATCACTGAACTGAGACAGAAGCTTTTTATAGAAGCTGACTTTGAGCTCGGGTTCGTCGACAAGACGAATAAGATTCTTGAGGCAGATGTAGTGAACTGTAGTTCCGTTCACCTCTAAATCAGTGTGATTTTTTAATATCCGCTCGAAATACTGTATGGCAAACGGTTCGGCACCTTCGCTCAAATAGTTCTGTGCTACAATTAACAGGTAATAACCGTTGTACGGGTCGTCCTTATGGTGTTCGACATAGGTGGTGAGAAATAAGTTAAGCAGGTTGGGGCGGTGTGCCGAATGCAGTTTTTTAGTGATTTCCTGAATTACAATGAAACGGCTTTCGGGATTATTGGTTCGGTTTTCTAAGTCGTGAAAAAGAAGGCGCAGCTCTTTTTGTTGTTCTTTACTGCCGACAATAAAATAGCTGTTGGATGAAGATACCGGAGTTCGCGTTGTCGGACATGCGGATAGAATTGCAACGACTGTTATAGTTATTATTGCGATTGCAATGACGGAATATAATTGCTGTTTCATTTTGCTGGTGGGATAGTAACACAGCCTGTAAGGGTTTGCAAGAAGGGCTGCTTTTGGTACACTCACTTTTCAGTTAAAGGGGGATATTGTGGAAAATAAAATTACGAATACAGACAAGGGATTACAGGTTCCTGAACGTCCGGTAATTCCCTATATTGAGGGCGATGGAATTGGGGTAGATATTTGGCCAGCTGCGCAGAAAGTGTTTGATGCAGCCGTTGAAAAGGCTTACGGCGGGAAGCGGTCCG
>CAZAMY010000688.1:0-1712 GCA_964485995.1 uncultured Sediminispirochaeta sp. | reverse complement strand
AGGAGTATATAAAATCGGTGTTTGAAGACAATGAAGACCGGCATCTATTCAGCGCCTCTGACGGCAGCTATGAGTTATATTATCCGTACAGAAGCGGCAGCCGAGCCGTACTCCTCTATTTCACCGACCGACAGCGTTACGGGAAGTTCGGGTCATAAAACGGTTTCACCCGGTACGAGTTTTGGTTTCAAAGAAATATTCTTGTAGGGGAGATTCGCGTCCTGAATATGGTTTATCAATTCTTCAGCAGCAATTCTACCGATATCAATTCGAGGCGTCTCCATACTTGTTAGACGCGGAGAAAAGAAACGAGAAATTTCCAGGTTATCATAGCCGATTATCTGAACACGTTCCGGAACGGCAATCCCTAGATCCTTCAAGGCCCGCAACGCTCCATACCCAACTAAATCGTTATAGGCAAAAATAGATTCAAACTCAATTGCCTGTTCCACAGCTTTTACTACCGCATCATAGCCGCCCTGCATATGACCGTCAGTCTTAAAGCAGCAACGTTCATCTGCTTCTAGTCCATGTTTATTATATGCGTTAAAATACCCCTGTTTTCGGTCAATAGAGCTGCAGAACCCTTCCGGCCCTTCTAAAAAGAGAATCTTAGTAATATTTTTGTCTAAGAAATATGAGGTTGCGGTGGCTGCGCCGTTGATATCATCAAACATAACTGAGTGAGAAGATAAACCGCCCAGATTCCTGCCTAGAAACACAAAGGGACAGGGAAGGTGAAGATACTGTTCATTTGTGATTGAAGGATCGGCAACCGGCATAATAATCAGCCCATCTACCTGCTGCGATAGCAGAACCTCTGTTCCGGTTCTTTGTTTTTCTACATCCTGTTCTGTATTTATCAAGATTATACTAAACCCGCGGGATCTGGCATGGTTCTCTATACCCTGTATCATCTCGGCAAACACAGGATTTGCTGAATCGGCCGAAAGCAGTACTCCGATGACATTTCTCCGGCTAGACCGTAAAGATCCGGCCAATGCATTGGCAACATACCCCATTTCATGTGCCGCTGACAGAATAGTTTGTTTGGTAGCTTCCTTTACGTCCGGTTTGCTTTTGAGAGCACGAGATACCGTGTTAATGGAGTATCCAGTCCGCTTGGCAATATCTTTGATAGTCACTTTCATTACTTTTAACGCCGCTCCCCGCTATCAGGTCTCGACTTTAATGATTCTTCCAGAACTCTGCCCTGCATAAATTCCGGAACGTCAACATTAAACAGTGCACACATAGTCGGGGCAATGTCCACGATACTGTTTCCTGCGGCATAGCTGCCCGGCTCGATATCAGGACCGTGAATAATTAATGGAACTTTCATCTCGGACTCACTCACCCCGCCATGGTTCCACTCATACTGTACATCATTCTCTCTATAATGAGAATAACCTTCACGCAAAACCACCGCATACACTTTACTAAAACAGGACACCGGATCGGAAGGCGCGATAAGCCTATCGACACAGTCCAGCCCTTCCAAGTCCGTAAGTAGGCCGGTGAAATTGCCCTGTACACTGTCTCTAATTAACACAAAGCGTCCATGCGATTCCACTTCCGCAGTATAAGAGGAAAACAGCCGGTCAAGCTCAACGGCATGGGTTTGACAGTTGGTCTGTCCATGGTCAGCTGAAATCACGATAGTCGTATCGGCGCTTCCAACCGAATTTATCAAGCGACTGATTTCAGTATCC
>CAZAMY010000687.1:0-1715 GCA_964485995.1 uncultured Sediminispirochaeta sp. | reverse complement strand
CACTGCCTCAGTCTGATTACAGAAGGCAAGCTGAACGGTGCCCCTGTAATCGATAGGGTTGTTCCCTACCGGACTTTGAAGGCGGAGTACCCGCGCGTCATGGCCGACTATTCCGTGGCCATAAAGCTGGGCGTCGACTTTAAGGGAGGGGAAGCATGGAAAGAATAAGAGCAGCTCTGTTCGGAGCAGGAGCTATGGCCCGAATGCATGCGTACAATGCGCTGCACGCTGTCGGAGTAGAGCTGGTTGGAGTGTGCAGCCGTAGTTCAGCGAATGCCGCAGCACTTCAACAGGAGTTGGGAGTGCCGCTGCCGTACTTCCCCGACTTCAGGAATATGGTGGATACGACGGAACCGGATGTCTTATTTGTCTGTGTGCCGCCGTACGCTCATGGCGGAGAGGCGGAGTACGCCGCTGAGAGGGGAATCCACCTGTTTCTCGAGAAGCCGCTGGCCTTGAGCCTGGAGCGGGCCGCATCAATCTGTAGTGCCGTCGCAGCATCCGGGGTAATAAGCCAGGTCGATTTTCATCACCGCTTTCACCCGCTGGTCAGGCAGATGAAGGCTGTGCTAAACGATTGCACTGCCGGCCGTCCGCTTCTGATGCAGAGCAGGTTTTTCTGCAACTCTCTGCACGCCGACTGGTGGCGAAAAAGAGAAATGAGCGGGGGGCAGCTCCTCGAACAAGGTATCCATCTGTTCGATTTGATACTCTATTTTCTGGGTCCGATTCGGCAGGTGCACGCCTTTCAGTCCAACCTGTGCCATCAGCAGCTCCCGGATTATACGGTCGAGGATACCTCGGTGGCCTGCCTCTTAGCCGAATCGGGAGCAATGGTTTCCTTGGCGGCCTCTAATTGCGCCATCCCGGGGCGCTGGGAAGCGGCGATTCATCTAGTCTGTGAAAAAATGACGGCTTTCTATTCATCGGTAGAACCGGGTTACATTGCCGGCCCCGATGCCTTTACCGCCGGGGATAACAGTCCCGCCCTTGAACCGCACCGAGCAGCATTGCTGGAGTTCCTGGAGGCGGTGCGCGCACACAGAAACGCACACAGAAGCGGCAGCACTTCGGTACCGGCCGATGCAGCCTACCGGGCCCAGGAACTGGTGCTGCGGGTGATACAGGCGACCGGTTAGTCTATATACCCGCAGTACTGGCCTATCTCCATTTGGCGGGCGAGTTCGGCGGCATGAAAGCGGTCGTGTATACCGATTTTTGCATAAATTTTCGAAATCTGGTTTTTTACGGTCTGCTCGGCAATAAACAGCTTTTCGGCGATAGCGATGTTGTCGAGCCCCTGGGAAAGCAGATAGAGCACCTCCCGTTCTCTGCGGCTGAAGACCGCCGGGTCTATTTCCCCGGTCGGCAAAGGTGGGGTAGCCTCTCTCCGGGGAGAGGTCCTGGTTACGATTTTATCCATCACCCCGGCGGATAGCTGAATGGTGCCGTTGCGTACAGCCCGAATCGAATCGATAAGATCTGTGGAGGGAATGTTCTTTAGGATATAGCCTACAGCGTTGTACTGCATCGCCTCGCGCACATACACATCGTCGTCGAAGGTAGTCAGCATCACCACCTTTATATCGGGCAGTTCCCGGTGGAGCCGGCGGGTTGTCTCCACCCCGTCCATCCCCGGCATACGCACATCCATCAGCACCACATCGGGCTTGGTTTCTCGGATCAGCCCGAGTCCGGCCTGGCCGTCGTGCGCA
>CAZAMY010000686.1:0-1732 GCA_964485995.1 uncultured Sediminispirochaeta sp. | reverse complement strand
GCGCGCGGGCGCAAAGTTGACCTGCTGGTCTATAGTCTGGCCTCGGGAGTACGCCCCGACCCCGACACCGGCCACATGTATCGGTCCTCCCTAAAACCTATCAGCGAAACCTATACCACTCGGGCGGTAGACTTTATGAAGGAGACAATTTCCGAAGTCAGCCTGGAGCCTGCCGAGCAGGATGAAATCGATGCGACGGTGAAAGTGATGGGTGGTGAGGACTGGCAGCTGTGGGTCAATTATCTCCAAGAAAATGGTCTCGTCTCCGATGGGTTCCAGACTGTCGCCTTTTCCTACATAGGACCTGAGGTGACTCATCCGATTTACCGTTCCGGAACCATCGGCAAAGCCAAGGAACACCTGGAAGCCACCGCCCGCAGCATGAATTCCCGGCTGCAGCAGAACGGTGGTGCTGCGTACGTCTCAATCAATAAAGCGGTTGTGACCCGGGCCAGCGCAGTGATACCGGCCGTTCCCTTGTATATTTCGCTGCTCTTTTCCGTGATGAAGGAGAAGCAGCTGCACGAGGGCTGCATCGAACAGATTGTACGCATGTACCGCAACCGGCTGTACACCGGTGGAGAGGTTCCCACCGATAGTGAGGACAGGATACGCTTAGACGACTTCGAGATGCAGCCGGAAATACAGGCTGAGGTGGCGCGCCGCTGGGAGACAGTTAGCGAAGCGAATCTGAACGAACTGGCCGATATGCAAGGATTTCGCAGCGACTTTTTACGCATACACGGATTCGACGTTCCCGGCATAGATTACGAGCAGGATGTAGCTCTGGGGGATATACCCGAGTTGTAACGGTGTTAATACCACACAATAAAAAACGGCTGTCTGTGCTCAATATCAGAGCTCAATAGCAGACAGCCGTTTTTTTGTGTTGAGATATATTGATCAGGCTGCTTAGCCTTGTTTACTAAATCGAACGATCATGTGCAGTATAGCCGGCTTATCCGACTTGTTGTAAATTGCGTGATCAACATCGCAATGATAGTTTATAAAATCGCCGGTATGCAGCTCGGTTGTGTGTGCTCCGGCCTGCACCTCGACAGTTCCCTCGATAATGCTCAGGAACTCCTCAGTTTGTGGGAAGTGCGGTTCTGACTCGATCTTGCCCCCGCTGTCGAAAGTAAGCAGATACATCTCCAGGTCTTCAACCATCGAAAACGGCGAGAGAACCCGGATATGAACCCGCCCCTCTTCGGCATCGATTGTGGTAATTTCGTCCTTCCGGCTTACATTGAACTTCTTCTCAATCTCTTCGCTGCCTTTTAACAGCACATCGATGTCCACATTGAGCCCGTTAGCTATCTTCCACAAGGTGACCACGGTCGGGTTGACTTTATCGGTCTCTATCTGCGAGAGCATAGCTTTAGAGACTCCGCTTCGGGCTGAGAGATGCCCAAGGGTCATATTTAGTTTTCTTCGGATTTCTTGAATATTGCGCCCGATTTGAAATGGCGCCTGTTCAATCATATCGCTTCGGTATTTTACGCTTCCATCCATTTGACAGATACAATCTCGTTCAATATAATAAACAACCTTTTATCATTGTACCCTTTAGAGAGAAGTAATGTCAAGAAAAATGGAAACGGATTTACAACGCTTTCAGGTGGTTTTGGTAGAACCGCAGACCTCGGGTAACGTGGGTTCAGTCTGTCGGGCCATGAAGACAATGGGCTTTACCCGCCTGGTCATCGTCGGACGCGCACCAGACTATTTC
>CAZAMY010000685.1:0-1733 GCA_964485995.1 uncultured Sediminispirochaeta sp. | reverse complement strand
AGGACGCTACTATTGCACTATCCGGAATCTATGCCGACACCGGCAATTTTACCCATGAAAATGTGGTGCAGGCTGATTTCGATGTAGCCGGATTCCTCCTGAAATCGGGAGCCTCCCTAAAACTCGTTAAAACCTTCCTCAAGCCTCTGACCGACAAATATCAGATTACTCTTTTCCATGAGCTTCTGAACCGACTGGAGTATCGGACAATTCACGGGCATCAGGTTATCACCAGTTATTGGGAGATAGAAAATGAAGCGGAAGGTATAGGGGCGGTAGTCGAGAAGGTATTCGAAGTCGAGAATCAGGATGTGTATTTCGGGGTGTTCCATTTTTCCAGAAAGATGAAGACACTCATTATAGCCAGAAATCAGAAAGACAATATCCACCTCAATGAAATACTAAAAGATTTCGGAGGCGGCGGCCATGAAAAGGCGGCATCAGCCACAGTGAAAAACGAAAACGGAAAGGCTGTATACGGCAATCTGTTGATGTACCTGGATAAGATCCTTGCCCCGGCTGTAACGGCAGCCGAAATCATGAGCCGCCCGGTCAAGGTAATAGCTCAATCGGCCAGTCTGATAGAGGCTTCGAAATATATGGAGGAGATCAGTCATACTGGCCTGCCGGTAGTCGGAACCGACCATCATCTGGTCGGCTTTCTTACCCTGCGGGATATCATGAAGGGCCGGCGTGCAGGTCAGATGCACGCTCCGGTCAAGGGCTATATGAACAGCCGCCTGATTACCGCTGCCCCGGAGGTTACTATCCGGCAGATAGAAGAGCTGTTGTTTGGAAACAACATCGGTCACCTGCCTATTATATACGATGAAAAAATAGTCGGCATCGTAACTCGAGCCGACTATCTGAACTATCGTAAAACCGAAAAGAAGAAGCGCCAGGCAGCCCTGCAGGACATGGGCCTGGAAATCAAAGAACCGGTCGGCTCTTATTAGGCTCAGTTTACAGCAGCATAAATCCGGTTTAGCATCTCTAAAGCAGTGGTCATGCCGCTGAGCCCCGGGCTTATTACGCCACTCTCTCCGGAGGGATCCCCATGACCGACAGGCTGTAAGTCGAATTCCCGCTTGCCACGTACCTGCAGGTCTTCACCTGCTGCATCTATCTCGAACCCCGCCGCATACACAAGTGAGGGCTGCCCGTTCACATTCTCATCCTGCTCGGGATAGTTCGAATTATAGTCGAAGGAGGAATTGACCTCCGCCATAATCCGGTACTTACCGGCTGTCAGCGCGAAACTGCCGGTCCAGGTCTGCGAGTCCTCATCGCCCTTTTTCGGAGTTGCTCCGGAAACGGTATCGGCTGCGCCATCTGAGCTCCGGTTGAGATTTGAACGGTGAAAATAGACCGGCAAGGCTTCCGGCCGCGAGACATCCTTCCCGCCCCTCCAGTTGCCCCGGGCCGCCTTTTCAGTGACATAGACCGTACCAATGAACTGCCCGTCCGCAGATTCAAGCCACACCGCTATCTGCGGGGTGAGCTTCATCGGGATGATTACAAACCACTTTGTATGGGTATACTCGGTCCCGGGGACAATTCCTACACTCAGATCTATAGGCTGCGTTTCTTCCGCCATTACAGTCCCGGCGGCCGCACAAAACAGAACTGTTAGGAACACTGCTACAAACACCATACGAACACCATGCTTTTTCATTGCTTACTCCTTGGTAGTATCAAATAGAAGCTCAATAATTAGATCAATTGAGCCTTTT
>CAZAMY010000684.1:0-1735 GCA_964485995.1 uncultured Sediminispirochaeta sp. | reverse complement strand
TAATCCAGAAATCGAAGGGGAAGCTGTTGATGGTGGCCTGGAGTTGAGCTGATTTTACTCTAAGATTGTGTTCGGTCTCCTTGCGGTCAGTAATATCGCGGATATTGACCATAAAAAACTGGCGACGATACAGCCTAAGTGCAGCTGCACTCACCTCGCACTCGAGTTGGCGCTGATCACTGCAGATAAATTGAGTTTCGAAAAATTGCGGTTCGATCTCTACCGCCGCATCCAGACGGTGTTCGAAGGATTCATATCTCTCGGCCTTTACCAGGCTGCTGATTTCGGTGTGCAGCAGTTCATCCCGGGCAGTCTGAAACAGCTTCTCAGCTGTTCCGTTGCAGTCAAACACCCGGTGGCCGTCGAGCAGTAAAATGGCATCATGCGAAAGTTCGAATAGGGAATGAAACATCCGCTCATGTACCGAAAGGTTGGTGATGAGGTCCTGCAGCCGCAAATTCTCTTCCCGCAAGCGGCCAAGCTCATCGGAATCGGAAAAGTGTTCGACTCCCGCCCGTTTGTTCATGCCCCCAGTGTACAGCTAAATCGTCAGAAGAACAAGGCTGAAATAGTTATAGTAAACCAATCGGAGTTATTAGATATTATTGACGAGTGCTGGTCTCAATCTTGTTGCTGAGCATCCGCTCGCCCTCGAAAATGAAGCGGGCAGTCACAAACTTGCCGTCCATGGCCATAGGCAGCCAGTCGGCATCGTCCTCCCACATGCGCTCGTAGGGAATCTCCTCCACCGGAACCCAGAAGGGGGCCGCCTCGTCGGTCTCCACCAGCTCGCCCTCGTACTCATGGGCAAAAAACACGTGCCCCTTGAGCGAATAGCCGTTGGTAAACACAAACGACAGCTGACCTACCTCGTACGGCTGCAGCGGAGTGAGGCCCACCTCTTCCTGCAGCTCACGTACCGCCGTCTGTACCGGTGTCTCGCCCGGATCGATCCGCCCGCCCGGGGCATTCACCTTGCCCTTGCCGAGCCCGCGCTTCTTATTAATCAGCAGCACCTGCCCGTCCCGGAAGATATAGCACAGCACCGCCGTTTCGGACGGCTCCCAGCTCTCCCAGTCGAACTCCTCGACCGTCCGGGGCACATCGGCAATCCGCCGTTTCTCCGGCGGAGCCACCACCGAGGGGTCGTCATTGGATAGGGATGACTGAGATTGGACCGGCACGGCCCCGGCCCGGCAGTTATCACAAAGGTTATCATCGTGATACAAAGTGGTTTTCAGCGGCAGGGCCGCCTGACATGAGGTGCAGTGTTTCTTAAAAACAAAGATACGCTTCCGAAGCCGGTACCCGGCGAGCACCGTGATGCCAAATGCCGGCAGCACCAGCCAATTGGCCAGCGGCTCGCTGTAATACTTCTGCAGCAGCAACAACTGCACGTACAGCAGCAGCAGAACCCCCGCGGCAAACAGCGAAGCGAAGCGCTTCTGTTCGCCGTGCTCGATATGCGATCTCTGGGTGAGATTAAAAACCATTACCCCGACCATCAGCAACAGCAGGGGTATTCGTATGTAGTCGATTAACATAGATCGAAAATAAACGCCCACACCGATATAGTCAACATATAGCCGCTTCAGAGTGCACAAAACTGTTTTCAATCCGACAGGCCTGCGTTAGTATAGAGCTATGTACGAACTGAAAAACGACCCCGGAACATTGAGCTTTCTCAAGAGCCTCGGCTTTCCCAGCGTAAGAGTTCACCACTCTTTCAACCACT
>CAZAMY010000683.1:0-1741 GCA_964485995.1 uncultured Sediminispirochaeta sp. | reverse complement strand
CATCATCCAGCCGGCGAAACTCAGATCGACACCGGCCATTTCTTTCAGGAAACCGATGGCCAGCGGGTTAGGGCCAGCCCCGGAGGGGGCGGTGATGCCGCCGATTATCGGTCCCCAGGCGGCGGAGATCATCAGTGCCTTGCCGAAATTACTCTTCATAGGAGTCACACCCTCTTCTTTGAGGATGGAAACGCCTAGCGGCATCAGCATGGCTGCCACCGCGGTGTTTGTTATCCACATCGACAACAGGGCTCCGACTACCAGAAATCCGAGGATAATGATGCTGGTGCGGTTTCCGGTTTTGGACAACAGGTAGACTGAGATGCGGTTGCCGAGACCGGAGTGGGTGATGAACGAGCTGAGGGTCAGCACCCCGATGAAAAAGACGATGATGTGGTTCCCAAAGCCGATCGACACTATGTCCTTAAACGCGCCTACCTGCAGCACGCTGAGCAGAAAGATGCTCAGTAGTCCGGTGATGTGGAAAGGCACCGCTTCGGTCATCCAGAGAATCAGGGCGAAGAGCAGTATGCCCATAGCCGTCTGGCCGGCTGGGCTGAGTGTGGCCTCGCCAATAGTGCGGGTTGATTCTGGCAGAGGGAAGAGTGCAAACAGTCCGGCGGCGGCGAAGGCTATCACTAAAAATATCAGCCGCATGGTCGGTGAAGGGCCACTGCCGAGGGCCTTAGGCGGCTGACCGGCCGGGCCTTTTGGGGTGTCACGGTCGCTCATACCCGGGCTCCTTCTATGGCCTGTCTCAGCAGCTCACCGACTTGCCTGGGGCGCGCTGCTACGGATGCACCGGCATCTTCAAGGGCCGCTACCTTGTCGGCCACCGAACCGGTCCCGCCGCTCACAATGGCACCGGCGTGGCCCATTTTCTTGCCGGCCGGGGCGGTGCGTCCGCCCAAAAAGGCTACCAGCGGCTTGGTGAACTGCTTCTCTTTTATGGCCGTCGCCACCTCTTCTTCCATGGTGCCGCCGAGTTCACCGATGATTACTACCGCATCGGTTTCGCTGTCATCCTGATAGGCCGGCAGCATTTCGGCAAAGCGGGTGCCAGGAACCGGGTCGCCGCCTACGCCGATCAGGGTGGATACCCCGAAGCCGGCCTCCACCACCATCGAGGTGACCTCGTTGGTCAGCGAACCGGAGCGAGTCATCACCCCGATGCGGCCGGGGTTATACACCCGCTCTATCCAGTAGGGGAAGAAACCCATCATCGCCTTTCCCGGCGAAATGACTCCGGAGGTGTTGCCCCCGATGACCAGGGCCCCTTCGGAGAGAGCTGCTTTGCGGATCTGTACCGCATCATGCACCGGGATACCGTCGGCTACAGTGACAATTTTTTTGATGCCGGCATCCAAGGCTTCGAAAACCGCGTCTTTGGTGAAGCGGGGCGGGACGAACAGCATTGAGGCCTCCAGCCGATGGTCCCGGGCCGCTCGCTCGACTCCGTGATACACCGGGATGCCCTCCACCTGCTGGCCCTCCTTGCCCGGAGTAACGCCGGCCACAATGGTGGTGCCCATATCCTGCATGTGCTTGGTCCAGTAGGCCCCCTCTTTTCCGGTGATGCCCTGGATTAGCACGCGGGTGCTCTTATCTATAAAAATGCTCATTTTGCCCCTCCTTGTGCAATCTTGACGGCGGTGCGTACGGCCTCTTCCGTGTCGAAGATTGGTGTAAGACCGGCGCCTTCGAGAATTTTGACAGCTTCATCCTCGTTAGTGCCGCGGAT
>CAZAMY010000682.1:0-1744 GCA_964485995.1 uncultured Sediminispirochaeta sp. | reverse complement strand
CGTTCGCGAAGATGGTTCTGGCTAAGGTTGTAGCTGCCGGCCAGGTTTGCCCGGTTGAAGCTGATCGGATCACGCAGATCGATAACTACCGGCGACTCTTCAGCGATGAAATCTTCCAGGTCCTGAGCCAGTACCGATGGGCTGAAGCCGCTGCGCAGGTTCTCGGCCGTAAAAGCGGCCATATTTACCGGTCCGTTGGGGCTGTTGAAAGGCGGGGCATACGCCAAGTCGAGCTCCTCCAGGTCGGTTACGGTCAATCCACCGGCAATAGCGGTTGCAATCACATCCAGTCGCTTATCGATACCAACCCGGCCGGCCGACTGGGCGCCCACTATTTTTCCGCTCTTCCGGTCGAACACGAGCATCAGACTTACCTTCTCTGAGCCGGGGTAATAGGCAGTATGGCTGGCTTTGTGAACAACCACCGCCGCCGCATCGATACCGGCTTTTCGGGCTGCTTTAAGGCTCAAACCGGTTGAGCCAGCGATGGCTCCAAACAGTTTCACAATCGAGGTGCTCAGCGCACCTTTGTAGTCTTTCTCGCCGCCCAGCACATTCTCAGCCGCAATTCTTCCCTGGCGATTAGCCGGACCGGCTAGGGGGACGCGCAGTTTGGTTCCGAGGATCTTGTGTTCGATTTCAAGCATATCTCCGGCCGCGAAAATATTCTCATCACTGGTTTGCAGCCGGCTGTTTACCAGCAATCCGCCGGTTTCACCAATTTCCAGACCTGCATCTTGGGCGATCTTCAGGCTTGGTCGTACCCCTACTGACATGAGCACGAAATCGGAGTCTATAACTTCACCATTGCCAAGCAGTACTTGCTGCTCATCTATCTCTTTTAGGGAAGTTCCGAGATGCAGATGGACTCCATAGTCTTGCAGCTCTTTCTGCAGATATCCGGCAAACTCGCCTTCCATATTCGGCATAACCTGCGGGAGCATCTCGACCAGGTGCACCTGCATTCCCTGTTTAGCCAAGGCTTCGACCATCTCCAGGCCGATGAACCCGCCGCCGACTACCACCGCGTTTTGCGGTTGCTTCGAGGCAATGAAGTTGTCGATTGCATCCATATCGCGCAGTGTCCAGAGCTGAAACACGTGATCCTTCTCCACACCTGGTAATGGTGGCACTAAGGGCTTACCTCCCTGTGCCAGAATTAGTTTGTCATATGGGAATTGCTGCTCACTGCCATCCTGGGTATTACGCGCGTGCACAAGCTTGTTCTCACGGTCGATTTTGACCGCCTCGGTATTGATGTGAACATCAATCTGATACTGATCGTGGAAGGTTTGCGGACTCGCCAGAATCAGGGAGGAACGGTTTTCTATATCCCCGCCCAGGTAGTACGGCAAACCACAGTTTGCAAACGATACATCCGGTCCAGCTTCCAATAAAGTTATATTAGCATCTGCGTCTAAGCGGCGAGCCCGGGCAGCTGCAGTTGCCCCCGCAGCCACGCCGCCAATAATGAGTATATTATTCATATATTATCTCCTCTGTGTAAGCTTAATATATATAAATTTAGCGATATAAGTCAAAGGCTATTATAAGTTTTTGCAGAGTGTGTTGTGCTGTGCGGCTGTTTTTGGGCCCACCAGGACTTTAAGCGACCCTTCGGGTGTGACCAAACTTGACAAAGATTGACCTTCCGTACTGTAATTATTGATCATACCTTGGTTTGCGCCAAGAGAAACTTGATTTTGTTTGATTGGAAATTGATCCGAAATTGATGAAAATTGGT
>CAZAMY010000681.1:0-1745 GCA_964485995.1 uncultured Sediminispirochaeta sp. | reverse complement strand
TCTCCTATACTGAGCAATCACGTATAGAATACGACCAATACGAAAAGTTTTTAGAGTTCCTGCCGGCTGCCTTTCCGACTCTTTTCAGTACTGCAGAGAAAGAGCTTATTTCGGACTACAGTGTGGTGTTGAAACTGCCCGGCCGTGATCCTTCCGCCCAGCCGGTGCTGCTGTTGGCACACTACGATGTAGTTCCGGCTGACGAGACTGCCTGGAAGTATCCGCCTTTCGAAGGGCGAGTGGTCGAAAACGCCCTGTGGGGCCGGGGCGCGCTGGACAACAAAGGGACTCTTATCACTATTTTCCAAGCTGCGGAAGAGGCTCTGGAGAAAGGCTGGCAGCCCGAGCGGACGGTCTATTTTGCCTCCGGTCATGATGAGGAGATCGGCGGGGCCAATGGTGCCAAACAAATCGTACAGTATTTCCGCCGGCAAGGCGTGAACTTTCATGCGGTGTATGACGAAGGTATGACCATCGTAACTCCGGAAGTGTTCAGCCTGGTGGATAAGAACGTAGCGTTCATCGGCACGAGTGAGAAAGGGCATGTGGATATAGAGATTAGCGCCGTGGGTAAAAGCGGGCATGCCTCTATGCCACCCAGCTCCACCGCTGCCGGTACAGTTGCGCGGGCTGTATCGCTCTTGGAGAAAAGCCCCTTTCCCGCCCGCATCATTGGTCCGGTGGCGGAACTGTTCGAGTATATCGCTCCGCATACCCGGGGATTCACCAGGCTGGTGCTGCAGAACTCCCGCCTGTGCGCACCGGTGCTCAAACCGCTGCTGCAGCGCTCACACACTTCGAATGCACTTATCAGGACTACCCAGGCGGCTACCATGCTGCAGGGAAGTTCGAAAGAGAACGTCCTGCCCTCACGAGCTTCGGCAGTGGTAAACTGCAGAATTCTCCCGGGAGAAACTATCAAAGATGTGCTTCGTCACATGCAGCGGGCGGTCGACGGGTTGGCAGTGACCATAGAACCGATTGCCCACCTCCAGGGGAATAATCCGCTGCCGGTATCGAGCACTCAGCAGCCGGGCTACCGCTGGTTGGCCTCAGCGGTGAAAGCGGTATATCCGGACATCATTGTCTCCCCCTCAATAGTCCTGGTGACCACCGATTCGCGACATTTCAAGGATTGTAGTGATAACATTTACAGGTTCATCCCCTTCGTGCTCGATAAGGCCCTCCTCGGATCAATTCATTCTGCCGACGAGAGGCTGCCACTGGACGATTTACATGCAGCGGTGAGGGTGTACAGCCGCTTACTCGAACAATTTTAAGGAACAGCATTATGGCAACAACTCAACAAACTGAGCAGAGCAGTCTGCAGATCGGTAAAAAGGCGTTCTTTTCCGCAATCGTAATTTTGCTGTGTCTGATGATATTCGCCGGCATTCTGACACGGGTAGTGCCTTCAGGCCAGTATCAGCGTGCTTCGGTCGACGGACGCGAGATGGTAGTGCCCGGTTCGTATACAGCGGTGGAAGTTACTCCGCCGCCGGTGTGGCGCTGGTTCACTGCTCCCTTCGAGGTGCTGTGGGGCGCGGACAGCCTAACCATCAACACCATCATCCTGCTGCTGGTCCTGATCAGCGGCGCATTCCACATTCTCGAAACCGGCGGTATTATGCAGTCGATTCTGGGGGTGCTGGTAGAACGCTTCAAACACAAGAAGTACCTGCTGATGGCGATTATTATCTTTTTCTTTATGTTTTCCGCGGCAGTACTGGGAATATACGAGGGAA
>CAZAMY010000680.1:0-1746 GCA_964485995.1 uncultured Sediminispirochaeta sp. | reverse complement strand
TGATGACCTTGATTCGCGGCTGGAATACTACCGCAAAAAATACGGCGAGGATTTCGAACTCAAGGAGAGTACTACATCGGAGAGCAGTGGAAAACAAAACCGCCCGTCGCAGCAGTCTACACAGAAAAAACAATCTGCCGCACAAAGCCGCTCCGATAACTCAGAACAGCCTAAAAAGCCAGGATTGTTGAAACGCCTGTTCAATAAGGCTTCGACAAAATAAAGCGCTGAGATAGCCGACTACCCGATTCGATACGTTTCGATGGGATGCTCCTGACCGGCATCATGGCTGATCTTGGCTACAATCTCCACCTGGTGTTCCAGGCCCGAACCTTTTATCTTTTTCTTTAAGAGGTAATCCACCTGGAACACGCCGGCGGCATCTCCCATCACGATCTCAACCCGCACAGGCTTCTCGTCGCTTGGTTTAAGCAGCCGCACATCTTCGATAGCCATGGCACTAATGCTGTGGATATCCTTTTTTCCCGATTCAAAGCCAATCCGAGCGCGCCCCTTCTTCATGTCCAGGCCGTCAGCAATCCGCACCACTCCCGCTTCGATGGTATGTACCGCCACTTCCGTATCATGGGCTACCATTGCGTGCAGGGTTTCGGTTATCAATATCTGACGGGTTCGCTTATCAGGATAAGCTTCCTGCAATACCTCAGGCAAAATATGTATCGCCAATCCCATGCCCACATCGTCATGCAGGTCCCGGTGGACACTGTTACCCAAATCATGCATCAAGCTGGCCAGCAGTACCACCACCTCGGCATCGTGATTTTCCAGCTCCCAGTCCTCGACTATACTGGGAGTGACTCCGGCCTCGAACAGGGTTCTCAATATCTTTACCGCTAGATTAGCTACGATTGTAACATGGGTTTTTCCGTGATCCGACATTCCCAGCCGCTTCACCGCCATGATATTACAGGCTTCCCAAATTGCATTCAGTTCTTCATGCACATTGATGGCCTGTAGTACGAGTTCCATCTTTTGGTTGTCTTTTGTTGGTATCTTCATAATATCCTTCCGTTCAAATGGTAAGCTCGTAACAGGGGGGAGTCAATATAAGTTCACAAAAAAAGGGCTGTCCTGCAAAAAAGACAGCCCCTGCTGAAACAGTGGTAGTCGTATTAACCGTATGGTTTATCTATGAGTCTCACAGTCGTTGCCTGGGGTCCCTTATCTCCCATTTCATACTGGTACCATACTCCGGAACCCTCTTCGAGCCGGTCGAATTGCCCGTCGGCGACACTGTTCTGATGGAAATACACCTCCCGGTCGTCATCCACTGCCTTGAGAAAACCGTAGCCCTCACCCTTGAACAGCTGCGTCACAATTGCAATCGGCTGCTGGGACTCATGGGTCTTAGTCTTACGGTTTTGCTTCTCCACCAGCTTCTTCAACTGACGTTCAGCCTTTTCAAACACTGCTCTTATGATCGTATCCACGTTGTGATGCATATCTCCCTGTCCGGGTTCATGCTTGGCTACCACCTCATGCGCTGGAGGAACCGTCATATCTACGCGCACTCGGTACGGGTTCCCGGATTCCATGTGTTCATGGGGCTTCTCGATACTCACACGACAACTGGAAAGGTGATCGCACACTCTTTCGAGTTTCTCGACCTTGGCTCTGATAAGCTCTTCCAACTGTGGAGTTTTCTCAATATCTTTTACAGAAATCTCAAGTGGTACATACATGTTCGCTACCTCCTACTAATAAGATAAAAACAGTAAGGTAGCC
>CAZAMY010000679.1:0-1757 GCA_964485995.1 uncultured Sediminispirochaeta sp. | reverse complement strand
CAGATCGCCGTCCCAGGTCTCGTCATAGTCGGGATCGTTCACATCCGGAAACACCAGCTCCCAGTCCTTATCGTTTTTAACCGCATCCATGAAATCGTCGGTAATACCCACGCTGATATTGGCATTGGTAATTCGCCCTGCCAGTCGTTTACTGTTTACGAATTCGAGTATATCGGGGTGCCAGACGTTCAGAATCAGCATCAGCGCACCCCGGCGGCTGCCCCCCTGCTCGATCAAGCCAGTAACGAAACTGTACAAACCACCCCAGGAGACCGACCCGCTGGATCGACCATTTACCCCCTTCACATATGCATGATGGGGACGTAAACTCGAGAGATTTATACCGACGCCCCCGCCACGCGACATGATTTCGGTCATGTGGGTGAGGGTCTGCATAATTCCCCCGCGACTGTCCTTGGGGGAAGGTATCACATAGCAGTTGTAATAGGTGAGGTTCTGTTCGGTTCCGGCACCGGTGAGGATTCGCCCCCCGGGCACAAACCTCCAGTCTTCGAGGAGCCATTCAAAACGCTGTCGCCACTCATCACGAACTTCCTCTTTCTCCTCTTCGGCAATCCCGCGGGCTACCCGGGCAATCATGTGCGACGGATCGGTTTCTACCGGTTTATCGATATGCTCCAGTTGTTTGGTAAACTCAGTTCCGTCTTCCAGCTTTACCTGCACCTGACCGTTATTCAAGGCATCGATTTTTCCCACCTCTCTCTGTCCGGTCTCTGCATTAGTCATAACTACAACTGTATCACCCACTGATAAACTGTCTTTCTGACCATCCTTGAGTGCATATCGATCAAGAAATATCTTTCGCCCTAACGGTTTTAACGGGTTTTTGCCTGCCTGTGCCACGATTCCCTCCCAGGTTTTTATAAAGGTCGCCGTACTCAATTGAGACCGAAATCAGCCGTTCAACCATACGGGGCCTCCTACTACCATACTCATTTCAAAGCCATCATTCAAGCTTCCCAGTGCGGATTTTCCCACTACAAAAGGTTTGCGCCTTATCAGCTTTTATTGTATTCTAGGCCTCTGTGAAAAAGAAATTGCTAAACAGCAGTGCAGCCTTTGTAATCACCGCCCTTGTCTTGAGCATAGGGTCACTCATTATGGAGTTCGCCCTTGTAGGCACGCTGTATGCCCGAATAGCCTGGTATCTCGACTTTCTAATCATGGCACTACTGCTGACAGAAATCATATCAGAGGCCCGGAATTCCCGGACGTTCAAAGAATACCTGCGTCGAAACAGCCCCGCACTGCTCTTCTTTACCGTTTTTCTGGTGCTTTTTATTTATAGTAAAGCAACTTACGTATTGGTAGAACAAAGCCGGATAGAAAACGTCTCCCGCGGTGTAATCATCGTGCGAAACAGCTTCATCCTGTTGAAGGTGTTCAGCCGCCTCAAACGACTCTCATCGTTCTTCGAAAGCATCGCTACCCAACCCGCCCAGACAATTCTGTTCAGCTTTTTGATGGTCATTTTAGGCGGCACTCTGCTGCTCATGCTGCCGGGCGCTACGACCGCAGCCGGTGGTCTGGGGTTCATCGACGCTCTTTTTACAGCGACATCCGCCGTATGCGTAACCGGGCTGATCGTAGTTGATACCGCCACCGCCTTCACCCTCTGGGGCCAACTGGTCATACTGGGGCTTATCCAGGTTGGCGGGCTGAGTATCATGATAATCTCCTATTTCACCCTTTTCTCGGTTCGGCAAAAGGTCTCATATCAGGACAAACTGCTACTC
>CAZAMY010000678.1:0-1757 GCA_964485995.1 uncultured Sediminispirochaeta sp. | reverse complement strand
AGACCTTTCGGCTCAGTTTTTATAAGGTGCATCCGTTCGGTATGAAGAAGATTTTCGCCGGGTTCGGCAATTTCGTGAAGCTATTTACCGATGAGGTGTATATAAAGAGTTTTACCTCTTCTCTGGTATTTTCGGTTGCTGTAGTAATTGTGGGCTTGACCATATCGCTGCTGATTGCGGTGCTGCTGAACCAGAATATCAAAGGAATCAAGGTATACCGATCTTTGCTGATCTGGCCATATGCGCTCTCTCCGGCCATCTCAGGCGCAATATTCCGGTTCCTGTTCAATCCTGCGAATGGGTATTTGAACCATTTTTTCGAAGTTATAACTGGTATAAACCCGCCCTGGCTGACAAACGGGACACTGGCCCTTGTAGTGGTCACTGCCGCGGCAACCTGGAAAAATCTTGGGTATAACATCATTTTCTTTTTAGCAGGCTTACAAAACGTACAAAAGGAAGCCCTAGAATCGGCCCAGATCGATGGGGCCGGCGCGGTGAAAAGGTTTATCCACATCACCTTTCCAATGCTCTCGCCGACTACCTTTTTTTTGCTGGTTATGAATATCATCTACTCATATTTCCGCTCGTTCGGTCTAATAGATGTCCTCACCGAGGGCGGACCTGCCAATGCCACCAATATATTGATTTATCAGCTGTACCGAGACTTCTTCGTGAACGCCAAAACCGGATATGCGGCGGCCGAGAGCCTGATTCTCTTTTCGCTGGTTGTACTGTTGACACTGGTACAGTTCAAGACCACCGGCAAACGGGTCTACTACCAATAGGAGAATGAAATGATCAGATCGAAACGTCAAACATTTATGCTGCATGCAGCAATTATTCTGGTTATCCTGGTAGTGAGTCTACCGGTGATTCTCTCCTTCGTTATCAGCACGCAGACCCCGACGCAGGTCTACTCTTCGCCGCCCCGGATTCTGCCGGCCGGACACTTTGCCAACTATGCGACCGCCTGGGAGAGTGTGTCTCTTGGGCGGATGATGCTGAACTCGACGATTATTGCGGTGGCGGTTACTGTCGGAAAGATTATCCTCAGTCTGTTTGCAGCCTTCGCCTTTACCCATTTCGAGTTCAAGGGCAAGAACGCATTGTTCTTTATCGTCCTTATCACCCTGCTGCTGCCGATTCCGGTGCGCATTGTCGCGTTGTTTGAAATAGTCAGCAGTTTCGGCTGGATTGACACCTATTCCGGATTGATTTTCCCGTTTCTGGCCAGCGCCACCGGTACCTTTCTATTCGTGCAGCGCTTCCGCACCATACCGGTCGAGCTGCTTGATTCGGCCAAGATGGACGGCTGCCGACCGATGCGCTATCTGTTTCAGATTCTCATTCCGCTTTCAAAAAACTCTATCGGAGCGCTGACGGTTATCGAGTTTATTTACATCTGGAACCAGTACCTGTGGCCCTTGATGGCCACTAACAGCGAGCACATGCGGGTGGTGCAGATTGGAGTGAAAATGCTGATTCAAGCCGAAGCGATGAACAACTGGGGCGTTATTATGGCCGGTGTTATGATCACCATGCTCCCGCCGCTGATCGTGTTCTTCGTGATGCAGGAGAGCTTTATGAAGGGCTTTGCCCTGGCTTCGGAGAAGTAAGGTGTTCCGGACCGCCGGGCTACTTGCCGAATTGACGGCCCGGCGGCCTGCTGCAGCCCCGCCCCGTAGACCAGGCTCAGATCGACGGCGGTTCGTTGGAGTTAAAGCAGTCGCGGCAGATTTTCCACTTGCCGTCGG
>CAZAMY010000677.1:0-1759 GCA_964485995.1 uncultured Sediminispirochaeta sp. | reverse complement strand
ATCTTTTTTTGCAGAGGAGCATGTACATGCTGGTAATGGGAATTGAAAGTTCCTGTGATGAATGCGCAATTGCCATAGTTGAAGATGGTCGACGTATATTGAGCAACGAGGTTGCCTCACAAATAGATATTCACCGCCCCTTTAACGGAGTAGTGCCGGAAATAGCTTCACGAATGCACACAGAATGGATTTTTTCGGTGGCCGAAAAAGCCCTGGAATCTGCCGGTCTGAGTCTGGAGCAGATAGACGGCATCGCCGTGACTAACCGGCCGGGTCTGGTGGGCTCGCTTTTAATAGGTTTGAACTTTGCCAAAGGACTTTCCCTTGCGCGGGGTATCCCTTTCGTCGGAGTAGATCACATTCGGGCTCATCTCTATGCACCGCACCTGGAGTATGAAATCGAGTATCCATATATGGGCTTGTTGGTATCCGGCGGCCATACGGTAATTTCACGGGTAGAGGATTTCGATACCATCAAGGTGATGGGCGCTACAATTGATGACGCCTGCGGCGAGGCCTTTGACAAGGTAGCCAAGCATTATAAGCTCGGGTATCCTGGCGGGGTTGCCATAGATAAACTCGCCCAGAGTGAGGGGGCAAACCCCGAAGCCTTCGCATTTCCCGATCCTTCCCTGCATAAGGGAAAACACCGCTACGATGTCTCGTATTCCGGCCTGAAGACTGCGGTTATCAATCAGTTGGATCAGTTCTGGGACGGAAGCTCCGCTAAATCTCCTGAAAACATTGCCGCATCATTCCAGCGGGCCGCTATCGACATGCTGGTGCGCCGTGTAAAACGGGCGGTCAAAGATACCGGGCTGAGGCGTATAGTTGCCGGCGGCGGAGTTGCGGCCAATTCGCTGCTGCGCAGCCGTCTGAAAGCGATGGACGGGGTCGAAGCCGTGTTTCCCTCTATGGGATTGTGTACCGATAACGGCGCAATGATAGCCGGTATCGGTTACCACTATCTGCGACGGGGTGAACATTCCGAACTGAACTTGAATGCGTATCCGCGGGTAAAGCGGTTCAGAAAAACATATCCCTAAAGGCTCTCGGGCGGGGATGGGTTCCCGTCCTGCTCCTGGCGCTGCAGCTCAGCCTGCAGCTGCTGGATGTCTTGATCGTCGTCGAAGAGTTCCGGCGGGGTAGAGAAAGTGCCGGCGGTCAGCTTCCGGGCTACCAGTTGGACCCCCTGGGCAAACTTCGAGTTCGGTTCATCTATGATGTAGGGCACCCGGGTAATAATTGACCGGCTCACCCCGGGATCGTTCGGCAGAAAACCGATGAACTCCATGGGGATCGACAGGTTCTTCCGGCTGATCTCCCTCAGCTTGGCTCCCACCGAGAAATCCTGGGACGAATTGCCCATATTCAGAATAACCCGCGGAAAAAAGTTCTGCAGCTGCTCCTCGGCCTTCAGCCCCGAATCTGATGAGTGTTCGGAAAGGAGGTCCACCAGATAGGAGAAAGAGTGTGGGCTGCCTTCCAAAGGACGGCTGATAAACTCCTGAATAATGTCACGTTCGGAACTTTTTGCGGGGAAGCTGCGAGAAAGAAGGCGGTACACAGCACTTTTGAGAAATGAATATGAACTGAGTATAGCAGTGGTCTCCGGGGTGGTGACGATAAGGCCCGTATTCGAAATGAGGAAAAAGTCGATTACGTTGTATGAGCTGCCTGCACCGAGATCCAGAATGATGTAGTCGGCTACCAGCTGATTCAGCTCTTTGAGTAGCTTTTTTTTGGTAAAGTAGGGCAG
>CAZAMY010000676.1:0-1760 GCA_964485995.1 uncultured Sediminispirochaeta sp. | reverse complement strand
TGAGGCCCACTTTATCAACGATGCCCAGCAGCCGCAGCTGGAACGCCGAAAGCTGATATGGTTTGGACAGTTTTTTTACGATCTCAGCATCGAAGCTGTGAGTTTTCTCATACGCAGCGCCTAATTCTGAGACCAGTCTTAAGACTTTCTTGAACATTTGCGGATACATGTAAATGCCGGCGGCCTCGCCCTTCGAAACAGTGCCAAGATAGTTGTAGTTGAGCTGTGCGGCTAATTGGCGGAAATAGGGTTCGACGTACTTGTGCTGGGCAGTTTCCATAAACCCGGCCTGTACGATGAATCCTATAGATTTTTCTTCTGAAGCCATTGATGGGGCTGAAGGGGCGGGTTGCAACTCTTCAATAAACTTCATAACAATGCCCGGCATTGCATGGATATAAAGCGGCAGGATAATGAGAATGGTATCGAAGCCGGCGACATAGTCGGCAAGCTCTTGCGGATCATTTCCGGCGATGCATTTTATTTCACAGGGAGCGTGCATCCGGCTTACGAATTGTTCTGCAAAAATCCGGGAGTTACTCTGCTTTGAATTGCCTTTCGGCGAACCGTTTAAAATGATGGTATTCAACTGTTCCCACCCCCTTCGGCTGCATATTCTTCAATTGGCTTCACGACAGTGGTAGCTGAGTGAAACTGGTAGAACACACGCTGTATATAGTCTACAAAGATCTGCCGGCCGGCAGGAGTAGCGAAGCTGCCCTCGTAGTAGAACTCGATATCGGGATACCGATCGTACCGGGGTACATGCATCGATTCTCCGGTGGAGTATTCGGTGTACGGCAGATACAGCGGTATCATCCTATCGAAGAGGGTTTTGAGCTGCCCGCTGACAAAGCCCCGGGTAACTTTGGAAAAAAAGATCGCCCGGTCGGCGGTGATGTAATGATGATAGAACTCATCCAAATCTTTGAAAGTGCATCGACCGGGTGTCTTCCACCAGCAGGTCCAGCAGCCAATACAACCCTTGACTTCCGCGTGGCGTAAATCGAGCGTATAGGCATTTGCAGGGGGGATGGTTTCTGACTCTGTTATGATGACGGATTTCATTTTATTCATGCCGGTTGTGCTCCATGCCGATTCCGGGTTTATCAAGCGGATACAAGATGCCGTTCTCTATACGGACGGCCCCTGCGGTGGGATCGTTAGTGAACTCGAGGTGGCCGTCCAGATCGGCGTAAGCCACGTTCGGCCGCGAGAGGGCGAAGTGCAGCCCCGCCGCCACACCAAGGCCGGCCTCGTCCATGCAGCCGACCATAGTGGGGGCGCCGGCGGCCCGGGCAACCGCGTCGATTTCGGCGGCCCGGTACAGGCCGCCGCTCTTGGCCAGTTTGATGTTGTAGGCATCGGCGCCGCCGGCCCGCTCGATAGCCGCCGCGTCGGCCGGGCTGAGGACTGCCTCATCGGCCATTACCAGAAGGCGGCCGGGGCCGGTGGGGTGCGCCATAGGGGCGGCTGTGTCGCTGAGCACCCGCAAGCCGGCCAGGTCGAGCTTGTCGATCGGCTGTTCGAGTACCGAGAGCCCGGTCGGGCCAACCCCGCGGATGAAGCGGAGCGCCTCTTCGCGGCTGAAGCCCTGATTGGCATCAAAGCGCAGTTCCATCTGCGGGCCGACGGCTTCGCGCACCCTGCGGCAGCGCTCGATATCCTCTTCCACATTTTGCCCGCCCTTCAGCTTGAGGCTGAGGAAGCCGCGCTTCTGCCAGGCCAGGGCTTTGGCCACCGTGGTTTCCGGGGACTGG
>CAZAMY010000675.1:0-1760 GCA_964485995.1 uncultured Sediminispirochaeta sp. | reverse complement strand
TGAAGGCTGGATAGTAGTTGGCCGGCAGCATCTCGCTGTGGGTGTACACATCGATACCGGTGCCTTCGGTCTGCTTCAACAGCTCATCCATGTCCTTCAGGTCGTGGCCGGATATCAGGATGCCCGGGTTACTGCGTACTCCGATATTCACCTCGGTTATCTCGGGATTTCCGTAGGTTTCGGTGTTGGCGGTATCCAGCAGCTTCATGGTCTGCACGGCGGTTGACCCGGTTTCCAGCACCAGCGCGGTCAGCTCGTCTGCACCGAGGTCCTGAGTGGTGGCGGATAGGGCTTTGAACACAAAGCGGTAGATCTCCATATCCTCAAAGCCGAGAATCTTGGCATGGTCGGCATAGGCTGCAATTCCCTTCAATCCGTAGATCGTCAGTTCGCGGAGTGACCGCAGATCTTCATTTTCAGTAGAGAGAGCACCGATTACCGGGGCCTTCTGCAGATAGTCCGCTTTCCCTTCTCCACTCCATGCCGCAGCATCGTTCATTCCCTCGGTGGAGATTCCAGCCTTGTCGGCCAGAGAGTCGCGCAGCCGAAGCGCCGTGTCGATCATCCTTACGAAGCGGTCCTCGTCAAAGTTGGCATTGGTTATTGTGGCAAACAGGGCTTCGATTGTGAAGCGGCCGGCTTCCCGTTCATCCGCTTCGCTCAGCTTTCCCTGCGAGTGGATCAGTGCAATTCCCTTGAGGGTGTGAATCAGCAGATCCTGCAGATTCGCCGTTGGTTCTTCCTTGCCGCAGACTCCCTTGACGGTACAGCCTTTGTTACCGGCGGCTTCCTGACATTGAAAACAGAACATTTACAGTTCCTCCTTGCATCGTGTAGTGTACTCGGAGTATATCTATAGGCAGGAGAAATCTTCGGTAACATATGTTACAGTGACTACAAAACTGGAGGAAAAAATGCGGGCTGGCAATCTGACAGCGCTAAAACACTGCCATCTGTTCGATAATATGCCGGGCAATAAGGTAGAACGCCTCTTTTCGCAGGGAGGCTGTCATCTGCATACCTACAACCGCGGCGCTATCATCGCTTTCCGGGGAGATGCCTATCCGGACCTGTGGATAATTGTAGAGGGGCGAATCGCTGCCGAGTTCCAAGATTACAGCGGCAAGGTGTTGAAAGTCGAGACACTTAAAGAGTCGGAGGCGGTAGCCACCTCAATTCTGTTTGCTCCCCAAAACATACTTCCGGTTACTCTTACAGCTGAAACTGAGGTACAAATTTGCAGCATACCGCGCTCCCGGGTCATCAAGCTGCTACAACAGGAGGAGCAGTTTCTCACAAACTTCCTGCAGGATAATGGCCTGCGGCTCTCGATTCTGGCGGAAAAGCTGCGGCTGGTTCAGTTTTCATCGATTAGGGAAAAGATTGCCAGCTATCTGCTCGATCAGGCCGACACTCAGGGCACCGACAGCCTAAAACTGTCGGTTACCAAAGAAACTTTAGCTGAAATTTTCGGTGTTACCCGACCCTCCCTTTCCAGAGAGTTTTCGCGGCTATGCAGCGAGCAGGTGCTCTCTCAGGAGGGCCGTCAGATTCATATATTGAATCGGGGAGCGCTGGAGACCATACTCACAGAGAGTTGATCTCTGCTCCCGGTCGCTACTTATTCGGTCGACCTATTTTTCTTCTTCATCTGGTTTGTCTTTTTTTCTGGGCCAGCCCAGCACATATACCAGCGGAGGATTGGGCACTCCCATCTCCATTTCTCCAACAACATGAGTGGCCAGCAGTACCCAGCCCTG
>CAZAMY010000674.1:0-1773 GCA_964485995.1 uncultured Sediminispirochaeta sp. | reverse complement strand
GATGTTTCTTCTCCAACTCCTTCCTATAGATGAGCATGATATAGCGCAGGAGCTGTACAGACACCCATTTGTCCGGTGCCGATTTGTGGTCATACAGCAGGTAAAAATACAGCTGCCCTTTACTTTCTTTCTTATCAAACCTGTACAGCAGATCGGTGTAATTTCGCCTGAGAACCTCATCGGTATAAGTATCCCGGTCAATAGCAGCGCTGTCGAAGTCGATTTTCCATTGATACTGCGCCGGCAGGTAGTGACGGGCAAAATCTGCACTGACCTCCGGATTCTCAAACAGCCGCCTGAACAAGGCATCATAGTGTGCTGGCATACGCGCCTCCCTGTAATAAAAGAGGCACAAAAGAGCCATCTGCTTCAAAAAAGAATAAATTTAACTACGGATATACACTGATGGGGAAGCTAATAAATATAATTTAACCGCGGATGTTCGCGGATGAACACTGATAAGAAACTAACTACGGATTTTCACAGATGAACTCTGATTTCGGGCTGGCTGCAGCCGCAGTCCGCCGCCGGCCATATGCATACATCCCCGCCAGCCCTGTAGTGAACACCAAAAAATCTCCAAAATAATTCTCTTCCCATCCGCGCCCATCCGTGGTTACCCCCGTGCGTAAACCTTATATATCCGTAGTTTAAATAACCTCCCCATCCGCGATGGTTCGGCATGAAAGGGTCTCAGAGATTGATAGTCACACTGCTGGTTGTTGATGAAATTCGGATACGTTATTAGGTTTTTTCTGCAATGCGTTCCATAAATCGAGCTTCGACTGCATACTCAACCAGCTCTCAGGACTAGTGTGGGTAGCTTCAGAAATCCGTAAAGCCATTTCCGGACTCAGGGAGGCTCTCTGATTCACAAGTTCTGAGAGTGTTTTTCGAGAAACTCCGAGCTTCTGTGCTGCTTCAGTTATGGTAAGGCCAAGCGGTTTTATCACATCTTCCAAGAGTATTTCACCCGGGTGTGTCGGTTTTCTTGCTATCATACTGGCTCCTTTCTCAATGATAATCCCTATAATCGACAAGGACAGCATCTTCACCTTCAAACAAAAACGTGATTCTCCAGTTGCCGCTACTGCAGCAGCACCAACAACTTCTCCTGCACAGCGCTGAGAGTCTCTTCCGGCACTTTTTCTATCAATCTCGCACGGCAGCTTCTCCAGTCCAGTGACCTCACCTGGTCTGAAAGAACCACCCCCTCTATCTTTTTACCCTGCAGGGCCACCTCAAAAGGGTATCCTTTCACCTTGCTGGTGATGGGGCACGCGAGCAACAGACCGGTCTTGGAGTTATACTTTCCCGGAGAAAGTACGATCGCCGGTCTCTGTCCGGACTGCTCATGGCCTGTTCGTGGGTCGAAGTTCAACCAGATCAAATCACCCCGCTGCGGAACATATGCCGTACTCACCACACTTCCTTCCCTTCGGCAGCACCAAGATCGAACTCTGTATGGACATTGCGGTCGGTAATCCCCTCGAGCAAGGCATTCAAATCATACTTTTCCTTAGGCCGTATTACGATCCTGCTCATCTCAACCTCAATCTCAACCGGCGAACCATTTTTTAGGGACAGCTCTTTCGCTATAGCGGCGGGAATACGTACCCCGAGGCTGTTGCCCCACTTCTGTATCTTTGCTTCCATACCATATAGTATATACAATGTGTAAACCTTCCTCAAGAAAGCATTGAACCCTTCAGTATTAATAGAGGCAATATAAGTCTGTGTGCTTCAAAAAAGAGAAAGAAATTAACTACGGAT
>CAZAMY010000673.1:0-1776 GCA_964485995.1 uncultured Sediminispirochaeta sp. | reverse complement strand
AGACTGCCAGTATTTTTGCCGAGTCAGTAGTAATTGACGGCGCGCTGAAGGGCGCCGATGCCGCACAGAAGCTGCCGATAGTCGAAAAACTGCTGCAGGACAGCACCCAGGTGATAGTCGATATTCTCTCGCGCTTCAAGTTCGAGCGGGAGGTGCTGAACCGCCGTGAGGCCGGGGAACTGGCGCCGGAAGAGCTGAAGCAGCTGATGCTGCAGGCGCAGCGGGATACCTACGGCGATGCACTGAATGCGGGGGAACTGCACCCGTATATGTGGGCGGTGAAACCGCATTACTACCGTCCGGAGCTGGCCTTTTACAATTTCCCGTACGCCTTCGGGCATTTGTTCGGCCTCGGCTTGTACAGCCGCTACCAGCAGGAGGGACAGGCTTTCCTGCCGGTGTACCGGGACCTGCTGCAGCAGACCGGCCGGCGTTCGGCAGTCGAGGTAACCGCCTCCGCAGGCTTTGATATAGAGTCGCCGGAGTTCTGGAGAGCGGGTATTGATACGATTAAGGGGCGTGTGCAGGAGTTCCTGGCCTTGCTGTGAGCTCCGGGCCGCCCTGCGCAGGCTAACGCTGGCCAACGTTGGCTTGCCCGGCGGGCTGTACACGTAGTCGCAGCTTTTATATACTATAACCACTATGACACAACAAATGTGCGGAAAAAAATCGCGGGACAGACGCTGTTTCTATTATTGCCGGGACTACCACTGGTGTATCGAGGCCGAGCGCCGGGCTGAGAGAAAAAGAGAGCGGGCTGCCGGTCAAAGTGCGCATCAACCCGGGAGCGCTACCTAATCTCCTGAATTTCCTTCTCGCAGGATCTTCCCCCTTCCGACAATTGCATTCCGGTTTGCATCTCAATACAATTTAATGAGTGCCGGTTGATCCGGCCGGCTCGATCGCACGCAGCGCAACGGCGAGAGCTGAGGAGTGAATACAGTAGAAGGGGAGAGATATGACTGATCTGGAAGGGAGAACTTATTTAGTAGTCGGAGGCAGTTCGGGGATCGGATTGGCGATCACCCGTAAGCTGGTAGAGCTGGGGGCGGATGTGCATGTGTGGAGTCGAAGCGAACCGGCAGAATTCGGTAGACTTCCGGTGACACATACTGTAGTCGATGTAGGTGCTGAGTTAGAAACGGTAGATCTGCCCGAGAAGCTGGACGGATTAGTCTATTGCCCGGGCAGTATTCAACTCGCCCAGTTCAAACGTATTCCTGCCGATACGTTTAGGCAGGATTTTGAGATCAATCTCATGGGGGCGGTGAAGGTTCTCCAGTATACCGAAAAAGTCCTGCGTAAGGATGGCGGCGCGAGTGTCGTCCTTTTTTCTACCGTGGCGGTACAGACCGGTATGGCATTTCACGCCTCGGTAGCAGCGGCCAAGGGTGCGGTTGAAGGGCTCACCCGTAGTCTGGCTGCCGAATATTCCCGGCAAAAGATCCGTTTTAACTGCATAGCTCCGTCTGCAACCGATACTCCTCTGGCAGCACAGGTAATCGGCAGCGACAAACAGCGGGAGGCTTCGGCTGCCCGTCACCCGCTACAGCGGATAGGTACGGCCGAGGACATAGCCAGCGGAGCGGTATATCTTCTGAGTTCAGAATCGGATTGGGTAACCGGTCACGTGCTGCCGATCGACGGCGGTATCTCCGCCTTGCGTTAACAGGAGCATATGGAAACAGTTCTTTTGATTGTAATGGGCAACCAGCTCTACCCGAACCACAAAGTCGGTATGCTGGAAGGCGCCGGGCGGGACTACCCGCAGTTAGG